>NZ_VKHS01000126.1 GCF_014141525.1 Streptomyces calidiresistens | reverse complement strand
TCCCGCTCCCCGGGGCGGGGGCGCGCGTCGTGTCGAACCCGGCCACTCCCGCCCCGGGGAGCGGGAGCAGTCCTTGTCTTTCAACTCCCCCCGGCAACAGTCATAATCAACGCAAGGATGCTTGAGCGCCACGAGGATGTCGGGGGCACCGTGGTCAGAATTCTGTTGGCCGAGGACATGCTGATGTTGCGGAGAGCCCTCGTGTCGCTCCTCGAACTGGAGGTGGGGATCGAGGTGGTGGCCGAGACGGACAACGGGGACAGTGTCCTTCCGTTGGCCCTCGAGCACCGCCCCGACGTGGCGGTGCTCGACATCGACATGCCGGGTATCGACGGCATCACGGCCGCGCGTCAGCTGTACGAGAAGTTGCCGGAGTGCCGGACGGTCATCCTCACCACGCTCGGCCGACCGGGCACCCTGCGGCGCGCGTTGGACGCCCGGGTGTCCGGTTTCCTGATCAAGGACACCGACCCGGACCGGCTGGCGGCGGCGATCCGGGAGGTGGCGGCTGGGGGCAAGGTGGTGGACCCGGGCCTCGCGCTCGCGGCGCTGCAACTCGGTGACAGCCCGCTCAGCTCGCGGGAGACCGAGGTGCTGCGGCTGGCGGCTCAGGGTGAGGACGTGCAGGAGATCGCGGGGGCGTTGTTTCTGTCCACGGGCACCGTGCGGAACTACCTGACCACGGTGGTCACCAAGCTCAACGCTCGGAACCGGATGGACGCGGTACGGATCGCCAGGGATTCCGGCTGGCTGTGACCGACCCGTCGGACGGGTCCCGGTCTCCCTGCGCGACGGGGATCAGGACCGTCAACTCATACCATCCGTCGGCCCGTTCGCCTGCACGGAGATCGCCGCCCAGGGCCCGGGCACGGGCTGCGATGTTGCTCAGCCCGTTCCCGCCGGTGGTCTCCGCGGGGTGAGTGTCCGGTGGAGCGGCGGAGTCGCCCCCCGGACGCCGGGGGGCGGTTTTTGAATCGGTGAAGTGGGCGGTTCCGGCGTCGCGGAGACCGTCGTTGGCGATGCTCAGCCGTACGCCCCGCTCGTCGGTGGTGACTTCGATCCGGCACTCCTGGGCCTTGCTGTGGCGCAGTACGTTGGTGACCCCTTCGCGGAGCACGGTGGCCAGGGTGGAGTCGGTGTCCCGTGGCAGGGTTCCCACCTCGATCCGCATCTCGGCATGGATGCCCATCGCCCTTAGCAGGGAGGATGCGGCGTCGAGCTCGCGTTCCAGGCTCATCCGCAGGTAGCTGCCTGCCACCGAGCGCATCTCGGTGAGGGCCTGCCGGGCATCCCGGACGATCTCGATGATCTCCGTCTCGGCGCGCTCCGGGTCCCGTTTGATCAGGCGGTGGGCGAGCTCGGATTTCAGCGCGATGGTGGAGAGGCTGAAGCCGAGGAGGTCGTGGAGGTCGCGGGCGAAGCGGATCCGCTCCCGGGCGAGTGCCATTCGCACCAATTCGTCCCGGGCCGCCTGCACTTCATTGATCAGGCTGGTCAGCCGACTCAGTCCGTAGACGACCAGACCGGTCAGCCCGGTGGCGACGATGTTGTACCCCAGCCTCTCCACGCCGTACCCGACGGCGAACTGCGCGACCCCCGTCGCCACGATGACCAGCGCGAAGGCGGGCCAGGCGAGTCCGGGCCGGAGGAGCAGCAGACAGGAGGAGGCGAGGAAGCCGGGCATACCGAGCCAGGCGATTCCGAAGACGGTGAACGGCGCGAAGGTCAGCACTGTCTGGAGGATCAAAGTGGTGCGTGGGTGCGCCGATACCCGGGGGAACCAGGTGGGGAAGGAGTGGCAGAGCTGAAGGAAGAGCAGCAGCATCATCAGGAGGACGCAGAGGGTGATCTCAACCGCCGAGAAGCCGCCCTCGATCGCGTAGGTCAGTGCGACGCCGAGGAAGCACAGGATGACCACGGTGGTGATGGAGGTGGCCATCCTGGGAGCTAATTCGACGTTGCTCACCGGCCTTTGACGTGAAACCACCTCCGCGAACGAAGCACGATTCCATCGCATGCGCCACCTCCGCTCGAACGGGACTTCTGCCGGTGTGCACCATACGCGGAGATCCCGGGCAGCGCGCGTGTGAGTGAAGTCGCGAAGTCGGCTTATCGCATAAAGACTTGGTAAGGGGTCAACGGGGCCCGGACCCGGGGCGGACCCCCGCCCCGGGCAACGCGGAGATCACGAACTCGCCCACGCCCGGCTCCTCCAACCAGTCCAGCCCGAATGCCCGGGCAGAGGTCTCGGTGTCGCCGAACGCCAGCGCGCAGGGCCCGAGCCCCATGGCGGTCGCCACCAGGTAAAGGGTCTGTTGAAACGCCCCGACCTCCTTCAACAGCGCGCTGTAGGCCGTGCCCCGGTAGGAGGCACCGAGCCGGTGGTAGCGGGCGGTCATGCTGATCAGCACCGGGGGTTCCTTGGACAGCCCGGCGTTGTCGCCCGCCTCGGTGAGCAGCTCATCGACCAGTTCCGGAGCGGTGTCCAGCGGGGCGAGGGTGTGCGTGTGCGGGTCGTAGTGATAGACGCCGCGCCGCAGCTCTCCACCATCGGTGACCGTGAGATACAGCTCCAGGGGATAGCGGGAGCCGAGGCTGGGATAGGGGCGACCGCTGTTCGGTCCGACAGCGGCCGACCGGTGCAGCAACTGGCCCAACTCCTCGAGGTTCAAAGGCCGACCGTCGTCCGGACGTACCGAGCGACGAGCCTCCATGACCTCACCGAGGCTCGGGTCCGACGCGCGGATCAGCTCCCGGTCCGGGACGGGGAGCGCGATGGCCCGTCCCCCTCGGGCGGGGCCGGTGGTGCGCCTCTCCTCGGCACGGAACTCTCCCGTGGGCCCCACTGGTTCGTCGTGGGCTCCCGGGCGGCTGCGTTGGTGCACCAGCAGCTCCCGGGGGGACCAGTGCGCCAGCGGCTCCTGGTCCTCGGCGAAGACGACCGGACCGGTGGATCCGGGCCGGGCGGTTCCGGGGACGAGCATGCCGGCTTCCGCGAGATGGGCGACCAGCAGCGCGGTCTCGGAGGTCGGCCGGTCGAGGATCCCGGCGACCTCGCTCACGGTGCGGGCACGGGTGTAGCAGCTGACCAGCCGATCCGCCGGGGATGAGTGCAGGATCACCCGGTGCGGCGACAGCGGTGACTCCACCAGCCAACCCTCGGGACCCGCACGCAGCGTAACGAACCGGGACATTCGGTGGACCGTGTCGGCGGCCGGCGGCGCAGGGGCGAAGGTGGCCCGGCGGGACATGGGCACCACGGTGAGCACATGGTCGCCGGTGGGCGTGGCGAGAGTACGGATCACCACGTGTTGGAGCGAGGCGAGCACGGCTCTCAGCGCGGTGTGGTCGGCCGCGAGGGGCGCGGGGTCGGTGTGGTCCGCCGCGGCATCGCCGAAGCCCGGCAGAACGTTGTCCAGGGACACCGGGCCGTAGGTCATGCGCTCCAGCGCCCGGGCGACCACCGGGGGCTCGTTGTCCAGGCATACGTCTCCCCAGGGCGTGGTGACGACCCCGGCCCCCGACCTCTCCCCGCCGGGCCGGAAGCCGGTGTCCTCCCGCAGGGCCCAGAGCTGGACCAGGGTGGACCGCGGTGGGGCGGAGGGAAGCGGGACATCTGTCATGGAGACCTCGGGGTACGGCGCCGACGTGTGTGGGGGAGGGCGAAAAGATGAAAAAGAGGAAAAAGGGGAAAAGAAGGAAAAAGAGGAAGGGGATGGGAAGTGGGAGGGTGCCCGGGGCCCGGAGGGACGCGCTCAGAGGAAGAGCGGTATCGGATTCAGATCCTCGTAACGGACGGGTGTGGAGCGCCGCCCCAACCGGACCGGCACGTCGTACAGCCGGCCGGGACCGAAGCGGGTCCAGAACGGACGCAGCCCCGGCACGACCACCTTGACCACGGGCAGTCCGACATCGGGTCTGGTCTGGTCGAGCACCAGGAGTTCGCTGTCCAGCACGTTCCCGACGAGGGCGCCGATGTCCGCGACATCCTCGGCCAGGTCGTGGCGCGGGGTGTACGGATGATCGGCCGGGGTGCGGGCCGGCGGGATCGGATCGGGCAACAGGTACGCCTGGTTTTCGACCGTGGCGGTGTGCCACCAGTCCAGTACGGCGGGGTCGTCACAGCTGTAGCCGGTGCCGTCGGCGTCGACCCCGGCGACGGGCGGCAGCATCTGGTTGAGTTCGGCCACCGCGCGTCGGAGCGCGATCCGGGGGTCGAGGTGGGCGCCGAAGCCGAGGGTGATGTCCTGCACCGGTTTGTCGACGCGACGGGAGAGCGCGGCGAAGACCGGGATGTTCAGATCTCCTGTGAGGTCCAGGACCCACAGGCGCCGACCGAGTTCCCGGTGGCCGCGACGGACTCGCGAGATCCACTCGTCCTCGAACGCGTCGAGGTCCACGCCGGGCTGACGGGTGCGGTTGTACCACCACAGCGCGACCGCGTCGCGTTCGACGAGTTCCAGGAAGCCCTGGACGAGGGCGTCCTCGCGGGAGCTGCCCGCCGCCGAGCCGTTGGAGGTGGCGAGGAAGCGGTCCCCGCTGGGCGGGGCGTTGTAGTAGAGCAGCGCGGTGGGGACGAGGCGGTGCCGCTCCCCGGTCAGTGACCACATCGGGGTCCAGTCGACGGGCTCGGTCTCGTCGAAGGGGGCGCAGACGTGGTGGGCCGGGCTGTGGTTGGCGTTCCACTCGGCGCGGTCGGCGTACTGACGGGGGTGGTAGAGCTGGAGGGAATCGGGGTGTACCGCCCGGTCGGCGAGTTCCCGGTAGCTGCCGCGTACGGTCGGTTCGTCGCCCTGGAAGTAGCCGCTGTGCCGTTCCACCGCCTCGCACAGGGCACTGACCCTGGCCTGGGTCTCGGTGGTGCCCTTGCCCGAGCTGTGGCTGCGCAGTCCGGCACGTACCAGGGCCAGTCCGGAGGGATCGCCGGCCGGATTGTGCCCGGAGTGGAAGCAGTTGAGGAACTCGGGGCCCCGATGGTCCCGGCGTATCTCCCTGACGAGGCCGGTCAGGTGGTCGATCAGATGGCCGTGTCGCGCCAGCATCCGTTCCGCGGAGACCGCGCGTTCGCCGGTGCCGGTGCCGGTCTTGGGGCGGCTGGTGGGGATGAAGGGGGCCAGTACCTGGCGACTGGCCAGGTCGGGATCGCCGCAGGAGGGGCATTGCGGCCGTCTCCGCAGCGGGTGGTGCTGCCCGGCGAGGGTGAGGGTGTCCATGGTCCACAGCGCGGACTGCCCCGGATGGCGCTGGCCGGCCAACCATTTCACCGCCTCCAGGGCGGTCAGGTGCAGTCCGACCGAGCGCCCCGCGGTGAGTCCGGAGGGCGGACTGCTGACGGGACGTCCCAGAGCCTTGCCCAGATACGTCTCGGCGGGCCGGTTGCGTCTCAGCGACTCGGCGACGCAGTGCCAACACGGACCCTCTCCCGGCCTGAACACCGGACCGATCCAGGGCTGTTGTCCGACCAGGCGAGCGAGCAGCCACGGTGTGCCCGTCGCCCGGTGGGCGGCGTCCAGGGCGGAGAGCCCGGGGTCGAGGTAGGTGTCGCAGAGCACCACGGTGAGCACGGGGTCCGTATCGTCCTCACCCTGCCGATGAAGCTGTAACCCGGCGTCCGTGAGCGCCGTGGTCATCCCCGGCACGGTGCCCACGGCGTGCGCGCCCAGCGCGGCAACCGAGACGGTGCCGCTGGTGGTGCGGTGGACGACCTCGGGACCGTCCAACCCCACCAGGTCCCAGAACGCCTCGTCGGAGGGGTCCCGGGCGTCGGAGGTCCGGTGGGTCAGCAGGCCGGACTCCAGCAGCCTGCCGACCACCTGACGCACCTGCCCCGGGGGGATGTCCTCCGGAGCATCGGCGGCCAGCTGGTCCAGGGTGCGGGTGCCGTCGAGCAGGGGAACGAGCGCGGCGGAGCCGGCTCCGCGGAGTACGGTGACCCCGCGTTCGGAGACGAGGAACACCCCTTCTCCCGGCAACACCTCGGCTGTCAGATGGCGCTTGAACGTCAACCCCGGAGTGGTGCGTGGCGTGTCCACTGCTGTTGTGTCCCCTCGTCTCTGTCCCGGGACGGTGACGGAGTCCCCGGTGATCGGTACGCGGTGTGTTCTTCCGGCTCGGCGTCGCGTCGGACGGCGCGGTGACGGCACGGGGCGGGTGCGGCACCGCCGCGGATCCGCACGGGGCCCGCGGCGACGCCGCACCCGCCCCGCCCCGTCACCGCCCCGGGTCACTCGGCCGTCGCGTCGGTCCAGCAGATGCAGGTGGCGGGCTGGAACGGCTCGGTGGCGAGCTGCCCGAAGTCCTCGATGACGAGGGTGTCGACGGCCGCGGTCTCGACGACGGCGGAGAGAACGGTGGCGCCGGCGGTGGAGTTCATGATGGTGACCCTTCCTCGGAGGAGACGGTGCAACGGCTGCGTACGGGCGGGCCTGCGGGTGGTGGAGCTCCGTGGTCCCGCGGGGCGGCGTGTGGTGCTGCGCGGCGGCTTCGCCGCCCCCGATCGGTGACTCACGGTGAGACCCTGTGAGCTGACGGGTAAGAGTCTTCCGGGAGCCCGGTTCCACCACCAGTGCCGGCCTCACCGGGTGGTCGTGAAGTTCTCATGGTTACCGTGCGCGGAACCTCACGCCCCTTCCGCGTGCTCGGGCTCCGGGGCGTCCGCCATACCGGCGGTCAGGGTGTCGCCGGCCTCCGGGTCGATCAGCAGAAACGCTCCCGTGCGCCGGAGCTCGGTGTAGCCGTCGAGGGCGAGCGGCTCGGCGGTCCGTACGGTGATCCGGCCGATGTCGTTGACCTCCAGGGTGGTGGCGCCCGGCTTCTCCGCGAGGTCCCGGAGATCGAGTCGGGAATCGATCGACTCGACCACGGCACGGACCGTCCGGGAGGTGTGCCGCAGCAGCACCCGTTGCCCCGGACGGAGGGGCCGTTCCGTCAGGTGGCAGACGGTGGCCGTCAGCCGGCGGGTGAGGCGCGGCGCGCCTGCCACCGGGGCCAGGAGATCGCCGCGGGAGACGTCGATGTCGTCGGCCAGCCGGACCGTCACGGACTGCGGCGCCCGGGCCTCCCCGGCCGGACCGGCCGGGGTGTCGATAGCGGTGATGGTGCTGTTCAGCCCGGCGGGTAGCGCGGTGACACGGTCGCCGACCCGCAGCACCCCGGAGGTGAGTTGGCCCGCGTACCCCCGATAGTCGCGGTGGACACCGCTCTGCGGACGAATGACGTACTGGACGGGCAGCCGGGTCGCCTGCGTGCGGGGATCGACACCGCTGGGCACCGTCTCCAGGTGTTCGAGAACGGTGGGGCCCGCGTACCAGCCCATGGTGTCGGAGGGCCTCACGACATTGTCGCCGTCGAGCGCGGAAACCGGGATGGCGGTCACTCCCCGCACCCCGAGTGAGCGGGCGCAGCGGGCGAACCCGGCCGCGATATCGGCGAAGACCTGTTCCGAATGCCCCACCAGATCCATCTTGTTGACCACCAGGGTGACCTGCGGGGTGCACAGCAGCGCGGCGACCGCCAGGTGTCGGCGGGTCTGCTCGACCACCCCGTGGCGGGCATCGACCAACACCAGGGCCAGATCGGCGGTGGAGGCGCCGGTGACCATGTTGCGGGTGTACTGCACATGCCCCGGGGTGTCGGCGAGGATGAAGCGGCGTCGGGGTGTGGCGAAGTAGCGGTGGGCCACGTCGATGGTGATGCCCTGCTCGCGTTCGGCGCGCAGACCGTCGGTGAGCAGGGCGAGGTCCGGTGCCTGTCGACCGCGTTGCCGCGATACGGCCTCGACCGCGGCCAGTTGGTCGGCGAGCACGGACTTGGAGTCGTGCAGCAGCCGTCCCACCAGGGTGGACTTGCCGTCGTCCACCGAGCCCGCCGTGGCGAACCGCAGGGTCCCGGTGGGCGGGAGGGCGGCGTCCGTTGCCGGTTCCGCGGGGCGGGTGAGGCCACCGGTTGGCGTGTCGATGATGTCCATGACTAGAAGTAACCCTCCTTCTTGCGGTCTTCCATGGCGGCTTCGGAGAGCTTGTCGTCGGCGCGGGTGGCGCCCCGCTCGGTGAGCCGGGTGGCTGTGATCTCCGCGATGACCTCCTCGACGGTGTCGGCGGTCGACTCCACGGCTCCGGTGCAGGACATGTCGCCGACCGTGCGGTAGCGGACCCGTTTGGTGATGGTCGGCTCGTCGTCCCGGGGGCCGCCCCAATCGCCCGGGGCGAGCCACATGCCGTCGCGGGCGAAGACCTCGCGGTGGTGGGCGTAGTAGATCGACGGCAGCTCGATGCCCTCGCGTTGGATGTACTGCCAGACGTCCAGCTCGGTCCAGTTGGAGATGGGGAAGACCCGCACGTGTTCGCCGGGGGCGTGCCGGCCGTTGTAGAGCGCCCACAGTTCGGGGCGCTGGCGTCGTGGGTCCCAGGCCCCGAACCCGTCGCGCAGGGAGAACACCCGCTCCTTGGCCCGGGCCTTCTCCTCGTCGCGGCGTCCGCCGCCGAGGACCGCGTCGTACCTCCCTCGGGAGATCGCGTCCAACAGCGGAACGGTCTGCAGGGGGTTGCGGGTGCCGTCCGCGCGTTCCCTCAGTCGCCCGTCGTCGAGGTACTCCTGGACGCGGGCGACGTGCAGCCGCAGCCCGTGTCGGGCCACCGTGCGGTCACGATGGTCGAGGACCTCGGGGAAGTTGTGCCCGGTGTCGACGTGCAGCAGCGTGAACGGGATCGGGGCGGGCGCGAACGCCTTCAGCGCCAGGTGCGACAGCACGATGGAGTCCTTGCCGCCGGAGAACAGGATCACCGGACGCTCGAACTCACCCGCCACCTCGCGGAACACATGGATGGCCTCCGACTCGACGGTATCGAGATGGGACAGCGAGGACGGGAGCGTGACGGGCTCCGTCGTGAGGATGGTCATGCCAGGCCCCTTTCGATCAGCAGTTTCAGTACGGCCGCGGCGGAGCGCTCGACCGGTTCGGTGTGGGAACGGATCCGCAGGTCGGGGGCGATGGGTTTCTCGTACGGGGCGTCGACGCCGGTCAGCCCGCTGATCTCGCCGGCCTCGTGACGGGCGTACAGGCCCTTGACGTCGCGTTCGGCGCACACCTCCACGGGGGCCGCGACGTGGATCTCCAGGAACGCGGTGTCGCTCTTCTCGTGCCACGAGCGGACCAGGTCGCGCACCCGGGCGTACGGAGCGATCACCGGTACCAGGGCGGTGATGCCGTTGCGGGAGAGGACCTCGGCGACGCGGCCGATGCGCTCGACGTTGCGTTGCCTGTCCCGGGGGGAGTAGCCGAGTTCCAGACTGAGGGTGCGGCGCATCTCGTCGCCGTCCAACACCTCGGAGCGGCGGCCGCGCTGCCGCAGCAGGGCGGCGGTGGCCTGCGCGATGGTCGACTTGCCCGCACTGGGCAGGCCGGTCAGCCAGACGGTCGCGCCGGGGAAACAGTTGCAGGACGGGGTCGGCGACATGCGGCCGGGGTCGGCGCCGGAGCGGGGGAGGGGGACGGAGG
>NZ_VKHS01001259.1 GCF_014141525.1 Streptomyces calidiresistens | reverse complement strand
CCACCACGGCCGGTCCGCCCCGCCGATCGGGATCCTGCTGGCCCGCCCCCGCCCGGGGTGGCGTAGCGTTGTCCCGGGGCTGGTGCACCACCACACGCAACGGCAAGGCAAGGGGAGAAACCGCGCGCATGAGCGATGTACTGGAGCTGGTGGACGTATCCGTGGTCCGCGACGGACGCGCTCTGGTGGACCGGGTCTCCTGGTCGGTCGCCGAGGGCGAGCGCTGGGTCATCCTCGGACCCAACGGCGCCGGCAAGACAACCCTGCTGAACATCGCCTCCAGCTACCTCTTCCCCACCACGGGTACCGCCCAGATCCTGGGCGAGAAGCTCGGGGGCGTGGACGTCTTCGAACTGCGCCCGCGCATCGGCATGGCCGGCAGCGCCCTCGCCGAGCGCCTCCCCCGTTCCCAGACCGTCTTGCAGACGGTCCTGACCGCCGCCTACGGCATGACCGCCGGCTGGCAGGAGGACTACGAGGAGGTGGACGAGGCCCGCGCCCGCGCCTTCCTGGACCGACTCGGCATGAGCGACCACCTCGACCGCCGGTTCGGCACCCTCTCCGAGGGCGAGCGCAAGCGCACCCAGATCGCCCGCGCCCTGATGACCGACCCCGAACTCCTCCTCCTCGACGAGCCGGCCGCCGGACTCGACCTCGGCGGCCGGGAGGACCTGGTGCGCCGCCTCGGCCGCCTGGCCCGCGACCCCTACGCCCCCTCGATGATCATGGTCACCCACCACGTCGAGGAGATCGCGCCGGGCTTCACCCACGTCCTGCTCATCCGCCGGGGCAAGGTGCTCGAGGCGGGCCCCATCCCCGAGGTGCTCACCTCCGCCAACCTCTCCCGCTGCTTCGGCCTCCCCCTGGTCGTGGAGAACCGGGGCGACCGCTGGACCGCCCAGGGGCTTCCCCTCACCTGACGCCCGTCCGCCGGCGCTCCCACCCGCGCCCGCCCGACGGACACCCTTCCGCCGGGGCACGGAACCGGACACGGCGGGCCGGTCGGTCACCGAGGGCCGACCGGCCCGCCG
>NZ_VKHS01001258.1 GCF_014141525.1 Streptomyces calidiresistens | reverse complement strand
CCATCTTGCCCCTCGCCCGCCCTCCCACCCAACCGGCCGGGGGCGGGAAGATCCACAGGGGCTACGCTGTCCTCCGCCGGGGCGGTGACGGGGCGGCCCGGAGCGGTCCGAACGGCGGTTTCCCCCGCACAGGGGTGCGGGGGCCGCGGGGGACCGCGGAGCGTTGCGAGAAGGGGCGGGCCACACCACCATGATGGGACCGGCGCACTCATTGTCCGGAGCGGCAGCCTGGGTGGGGGTCGCGGTGGCCACCGCCCTGGCGGGCCATCCGATGCCCTGGCCGGTGCTGGTGGCCGGCACCCTCATCTGCGCGGGGGCGGCCCTCGCCCCCGACCTGGACCAGAAGTCCGCCACCATATCCCGTGCCTTCGGTCCCCCATCGAAGTGGCTGGCGGGGCTGATCGACAAGCTGTCGGTCGCCGTGTACAACGCCACCCGGGGCCCGCGGGACCGGCGCCGTACCGGCGGCCACCGCACCCTGACCCACACCTGGCTGTGGGCCGTCCTCATGGGGGTCGGTTTCTCCGCCGCGGCCATCCACTGGGGCCGCTGGGCGGTCCTGGGCATCCTCTTCGTGCACATGGTGCTCGCGGTGGAGGGCCTGTTGTGGCGGGCCGCGCGGATCTCCAGCGACATCATGGTGTGGTTGTTGGGAGCGGCGACCGCCTGGATCCTCGCCGGCATCCTCAACCAGCCGGGCAACGGCTCGGAGTGGCTCTTCCCCGGTCAACCGTATCTGTGGATCGGCATACCCATCGTGCTGGGCGCCATGGTGCACTGTGTCGGCGACGCCCTGACCATCTCCGGGTGCCCCTTCCTGTGGCCGCTGAAGATCAAGGGGCGGCGCTGGTATCCGCTGGGCACGCCGCGCTTCATGCGGTTCCGGGCCGGGGCGTGGGTGGAGAGCAACGTCCTGATGCCCGGCTTCATGGTCGCCACGGCGGCCGGCGGCATCGCGGCCGTGATGCTCGCGGCCTGACGCCGGGGGCCGGGCCCTCCGCCGGGCGGAGGGCCCGCGGGGACGGGGTCGG
>NZ_VKHS01001257.1 GCF_014141525.1 Streptomyces calidiresistens | reverse complement strand
CCCGAAGGGAAGTGCGCGATGCCAGTCCACGAGCGCACCGGGCGGAGCACCGACTCCCGCCACCCGGAATCCCCTGCCTCGGCGGCCTCCCGCCACAAGGCCACCGACCCCGAAACCGAAGGAGGCTTCGGCGCCTCACAGGCGGGACGGTTACTCGCCGCCCTGCGGATCACGACCGGCCTGATCTTCCTGTGGGCCTTCCTCGACAAGATGTTCGCCCTCGGTTGGTCCACCCCCTCCGGACGGGGCTGGATCGAGGGCGGCTCCCCGACCGCCGGATTCCTCGGATCGGTCTCGGCCGGGCCCTTCGCCCCGGTCTTCAACTCCTGGGCCGGCGCCACCTGGACCGACTGGCTCTTCATGGCGGGGCTGCTCGGTCTCGGTCTCGCCCTGGTCCTCGGGGTGGCGCTGTGGCCCATCGCGATCGCCGGTGCGCTGATGCTGGGCTTCATGTGGGCGGCGGTCTGGCCGCCGGCCCGGATCCTGGGCGACGGCTCGCCCAGCGGCTCCACCAACCCGTTGGTCGACTACCACGTCGTCTACGCGGCGGTGTTGTTCGTCCTGGCCTCCACCCGGGCCGGTGACACCTGGGGCCTGGGGCGGGTGTGGGCCCGCGTCGCCCCGGTCGATCGGTATCCCTGGATCCGCTGACCGACGCCGGATCCGGAGACCCCCACCACCACTCGATCGGCCGGCACCGTCAGCCGGTGGGGAACGGGTGCGCCCCCGTAACCCGGGCCCGGGGCACCCCGGCGGCGGGGCCGGAACCCTTCCCGGCCCCGCCGCCGGGGAACGGGGACCATCGGTACCGAACGGGGACCCATGGGCCCACCCCTGACACCCTGTCGGCCCCTGCCGGGACCGGCGGGCCCGCGGGACAGTGGAGTCACCGGCAGACGCCGGGAACCACACTCCCGAAGGGAAGTGCGCGATGGCAGTCCAGGAGCGCACCGGGCGGAGCACCAAGCCCCGCCGCCCGGAGTCCCCTGCCTCGGCGGCCTCCCGCCACAAGGCCACCGACCCCGAAACCGAAGGAGGCT
>NZ_VKHS01001256.1 GCF_014141525.1 Streptomyces calidiresistens | reverse complement strand
GTGACCGACCGGCCGGCCGCTGCCCGGGGGGTCACCCGGGCGGTGGGGGCCGGTCGAACGGCGTGCCCCTCACCCCTCCCCCGTCCGGCCCCGGCGGTCACCGGGTACCGGGACGTCCTCGGGGAGGAGCCCCTCCCCTCTCAGCTCCTCCCACAGCCCGGCGGGCAGGGGCGCGGCGAGCGCCTCGGCGGCCTCGGTGATCTCCCGGGGCGACCGCCCGCCCGTCAACACCGCCGCCACCGCCGGGTGACCGAAGGGGAAGCGCAGGGCGGCGGTGCGCAACGGGACGCCGTGGCGTGCGCAGACCTCGCGCAGGCGCAGGGCCCGGTCGAGCAGGTGGGCCGGCGCCTCGGCGTAGTCGAAGGTGGCGCCGGGGCGCGGATCGGCCAACAGCCCGGAGTTGAAGACACCGCCGACCACGACGCCGACGCCGTGTTCGAGTGCCGCCGGCAACAGGTCGCGGAGGGCGGAGTGGTCCAGGAGGGTCCAGCGCCCGGCACACAGCACGAGGTCGGGGTCGGTCTCCCGGACGAAGCGGGTGAGCAGCGGGGTGCTGTTCATCCCCACCCCGATCGCGCCGACCACGCCCTCGTCGCGCAGGCGGTGGAGCTCGGGCATCGCCTCCTCCAGGGCCGGTCGGGCGTGGTCGTCCGGGTCGTGGAGCAGGGCGATGTCCACCCGGTCCAGGCCGAGGCGCTCCAGGCTCTCCTCCAGGGAGCGCCGGACCCCGGCGGCCCCGAAGTCCCATACCCGTTCGTGGGTGGCGGGCACCGCGAAGCCGTTGGCGAGGTCGTCGCCCCGGGGGACGGGCAGGGGACGGAGCAGTCGGCCGACCTTCGTGGAGACGGTGTACGCGTCGCGCGGGCGGTCGCGCAGGGCGGCGCCCAGACGGCGTTCGGCCAGCCCCAGACCGTAGTGGGGAGCGGTGTCGAAGGTGTGGATCCCCACCTCCCAGGCGGCGTCCACGGTGGCCGCCGCCCGCTCGGCCCCCACCGGGCGGTGGAGCCCGGCCAGGGCGGCGGTGCCCGGGGCCAGGGGGGTCG
>NZ_VKHS01001255.1 GCF_014141525.1 Streptomyces calidiresistens | reverse complement strand
GGTGCGGATGGCCTCCGGCACACCGAGCGGGGCCGGAGGGGCCGTAGGGGCAGAGGGGACAGCGGTGAACGAGGAGGCGGTGGAACCGATACCCGGCATCATCGAACCTTTCGGTATCGAAATATACGACGGTGCGAGGCTAACCCGGTGCTACCCTGGCGTCAAACAGTTCGACGTCGAAAATTTTCGGGGGAGACGATGCGGGACGCGGTGGACGGCATCCTCGACCAGTGGGCCCGCGAACGGCCCGACCTCGACGCCTCCCCCATGGGCGTGATCGGGCGCGTCTCCCGCCTCTCCCGCCTGTTCGGCCGGGCCGTCGCGGAACATCTCGCCGAACAGGGCGTCGAGCCCTGGGAGTTCGACGTGCTCGCCACCCTGCGCCGTTCCGGCCCCCCGTTCACCCTCTCCCCCGGTGAACTGGCCGCCTCCGCGATGATCGGCGGGGCCGCCCTCACCCACCGCGCCGACCGCCTGGCGGAACGCGGCCTGATCACCCGCGAGGTGGACCCGACGAACCGCCGCCGCGTCCTGATCACCCTCACCCCGGAAGGGCGGGCACTCGTCGACCGCCTGGTCGCCGGGCACCTCGCCACCGAGGACCGCCTGCTCGCCGCCCTCACCCCCGCGGAACGCGACACCGCCGCCGACCTGCTGCGCCGCCTCCTGGTCTCCCTCGGCGACACCGGCCGCCCCACCGACTGACGCCCGCCCCCGGCCGGTCGGCAGCCGGCGGACACCCGGTTCCGGCACGGCCGCCCGGCCTCAGGCGTTCGCCACGACCTCCGCCCCCGGGGTCGTCGTCGCGCCCCCGGCCGCGAACAGCTCCGCGAGCACCCGCCTCGCGCCCACCGGTTCCCGGCCCAGCAGCGCCGGCAGATCCCCGCCCGTGTCGGCGAGGAAACCGGCCGCGACGGCCGAGGCCGTCCCCACGAGCATGGGCACCTGGAAGGCCGCCGCCCCCGAGGCGGCGAACCGTTCCCTCGCCTCGGCCGGGGTGCCCGGCGCGTACCGCACGCCCCCGCCCATCAGGTCGGCCACCTCC
>NZ_VKHS01001254.1 GCF_014141525.1 Streptomyces calidiresistens | reverse complement strand
GGACGAAACGGCGCCGACGTGCCGTTTCGGCCCCGACGAGCGGGACCGGGGCCCGCCCCGACGGGTGGTCCGGGCCGGGGGCGGAACGCGACGGGGGCCACGGCGGGTTCCGGCCGGCCCGGCCGGAAACGGATGCCCCGTCGGTTCGGCCGGCTCAGAACAGGACGCTCATGAGGGCCCCGATCTCACGGAAGCCGAGCCTCCGGTAGACGGCCAGGGCCGGGGCGTTGAAGTCGTTGACGTAGAGGCTGACCACCGGCGCGGTGTGGGCCAGGGCGTACCGCACGACGGTGGCCAGGCCGGAGGTGGCCAGCCCCCGGCCGCGCCGGTCGGGGGCGGTCCACACCCCCTGGAGTTGGCACACCGCGGGGGTGACGGCCCCGATCTCGGCCTTGAACACGACCCGGCCGTCCTCGACCCGGACGAAGCAGTGCCCGCGCCCGATGGTGTCGGCCAACCGGGCCTGGTAGGCGAGCCCGCCGTCCGCCGCGGCCAGGGGGGAGACCCCGACCTCCTCGGTGAACATGGCGACGGCGGCCGGCAGCACCAGATCCATCTCGTTGCGCAGCACGGGACGGACCAGGGGGTCGGGAACGATCCCGGCGGGGCGTTCCCGGGTGGCCATGAGGGGCTGACGGGGGCGCAGCTCCCGGGCCGGTCCCCAGCAGGGGCGCAGCTGGGACCAGAGCGCGGCGGTCGGCTCGGCGGGACCGACGATGGAGGAGCACTGTCGGCCGTGCAGCAGGGCCCGCTCGGCGAAGGCCCGCACGGCGTCCGGCCCGGCGCAGACCGGTACCAGGTTGGCGCCGGCATAGCACAGGGAGGCGAGCCGACCGCGTCGGTACCAGCCCCACATCTGGCCGCCGAGACGGGCGGGATCCAGCCCGGCGTCCAGGACCCTGGCGGTGACGAAGGCGTTCGCCACCGGTTCGCGGTCGAGCACTTCGAGGGCGGCGTCCAGATCGGCGGGTTCCAGGACCCGTGTGGTGGGTGAGGTCAGCACGTGTGGCCTTGCCGAGAGGGGAGATCTGCCGGGCGGGGTGGGGG
>NZ_VKHS01001253.1 GCF_014141525.1 Streptomyces calidiresistens | reverse complement strand
GGCTTTCCCCGGGTGCCGGTGCGCGGATGGGGGCACCGGGGCGGGGCGCGTCCCCGCTATTGCTCGGATGCCGCGTGGTGGGCGTCGGACGCCGGTCCCAAGGGGCCCGTTCTGTGGTACGGAGATGCCCTGACCCCGGGGATCGACATACCCTATGGGGTATAGGAGAGGAGTTCGGCATGGAACTGGCCATGGCGGCCGATGATCTGAAGACCGTGGTGAACCGGCTGCGCCGGGCCCAGGGACAGATCGCCGGCATCATCCGCATGATCGAGGAGGGGCGCGACTGCGAGGAGGTCGTCACCCAGCTCGCCGCCGCCTCCCGGGCCCTGGACCGGGCGGGGTTCGCCATCATCGCCACCGGCCTCCAGCAGTGCCTGATCGAGCCGGAGACCCCCGGGACGCCCGATCGCGAGGAGATGCGGGCGCGGCTGGAGAAGCTCTTCCTGTCGCTGGCCTGAGCCGGCGCCCGGCCCCGTGCCGCCCGGGCGCGCCCGGCCCCGGTACGCCCGCGGGCCGCGCACCGGGAGGTGCGCGGCCCGTCGGGGAGGTGACCGGTGCGGCGCGGGCCGGCTCGGCGTGCGCCGACGCCGCGCGCGCCGGGCCCGGTGGGAACCGTGCACCGGGTCAGGGCACCGTCCACTTCTGCGCCGGGTTGCCCGAGCAGATGGCGATCTGGATCGGCGTGCCGTTGGCGGTGTTGGCGTTCGCCACGTCCAGGCACTTGTCGGCGGCGAAGTTCACGATGTCGGCGTTGGGCGAGACCCGCCACTGCTGGATGTTCCCGCCGCTCCCGCAGCCGCGCAGCACCACCCGGGCGCCGTCGTTGGTGGAGTTCCCGGCGGTCGACAGACACAGCCCGGCGATGCGCAGGGTGCCGTCCCGGTGGAAGGTCCACTGCTGCGAGGCCCCGCCGTGACAGGCGTTGAGCATGAGTTCGCTGCCGTTGGAGGTCGAGCGCGGTTCCAGGCACTTGGCGGCCAGGCCCATGATGCGTCCGGTGGGACGGGAGAAGTCCTCGGCGGGCGGCGCGGCCGGCTGGGGGGCGG
>NZ_VKHS01001252.1 GCF_014141525.1 Streptomyces calidiresistens | reverse complement strand
ACGGAGGCGGGGTGGGCGGTGATGTCGGGGACCCGCAACGGCTCGGGGTGGTCGATGAGCATGCCGAGGACACCCCGGCCCCGGGGCGGATGGACGCCGGCCAGATCGGCGAGTTCGCGCTCGTCCAGGCCGGCGGTGATGAACTCGGCCAACTCCCGACCGGTGGCGTCCAGGACCCCCATCGCGCCGTACCGGGCGTTCACCATCTCCATCGCGGTGGTGACGATGCGGCGCAGCACGACCGGGAGATCGAGATCGCCGCCCAGGGCGGTCACCGCGCGCAACAACTCGCCCATCCGGTCGGCGGTGGGCGGGCCGCCGGTCCCGCCGTCGCGGGCCGGGACGGCCGCTCCCGCGCCGGTCCCGTCCGCCGTCACGGACACCCCCCGGCGGTCGGGGAACACCGACGGGGGCGTCGGGGCGCCGGCACGGGCATGGAACTCGCCTCCTGCGGGGGCGGGGACGGGGCGGTGCCCTCTCCCCATGGTGGGATCCGACCGTCGATGCGGCGACCCGGGGACGTCCGTCCGGAAGGAGCCGTGGTCGCTCAGTCCCCGGAACCGGCGGTGCCGTACGCCTCCACCAGACGGCGCAGGGCACGCGTCTCGGTGATCGCCCGCTCGCGGCCCACGCCGGGCTGAATGGCCATGACCGCCATCGTGCTGCCGTCCTGGAGGTCCAGGGAGACCCAGGGGTCGCCGGAGCGCAGGTTGACGCCCACGATCTCGGGCCATTCCAGGGTGCGACGGCGGGTCAGGTTCACCACCGTCAGGCCCTCGGGCCGGGCCACCGCCCGGGGCCTGCTGAGCAGGGCGAGCACCCCCCAGATCAGCAGGCCGCTGAGGGAGATGGCGATCTTCTCCGCCACCCCCCAGGCGACGGCGCCGCCGGCCGGCAGGAGGACGGCGATGACGGTGAGGACGACGAAGGAGAAGGCTCCGAGCGTCATCAGCACCACCCGGGTGCGGGTGGGGCTGAAGACCATGGGAAGGGTCGGGGGCTCGGACCCGGTGGGGTCGGCCGGACCGGTGTGTCGCGGGGTCATGCGC
>NZ_VKHS01001251.1 GCF_014141525.1 Streptomyces calidiresistens | reverse complement strand
GGGCGGCGAGGGCTCCGGGGCTCTCCGGGGACTCCCCCACCAGGCCGTTGGGTATGCCGTGCACGACGAGCGGGGCGCCGGCGTGCGCGGCTCGTGCCGCGGCCACCAGTCGCTCCGGACCGCTCCAGGGGAGGTACTCCACCGGTGGTTCCGCCCGACCCCCGGACGGGGTGCCGAGGTGCAGCACCAGGTCGTAGCGGTACCGGGTGAGTTCGGTGGCGGCCTTCATGGTCCGGGCCCGGGTGCTGATCGTCACCGGCCGGTGGAAGCCGGTGACGATCTCCCGCACCGCCTCCGGGGCGAAGGACAGCTCCTCGTCCTCCGCGATCGCGCCCCGAACCCGGTCGGCGATCACCTCCTCGGGGGCCTCCGGGTCCCGGGCCCGCTCCAGGTCGGTGAAGTGCCGCTCCACCAGGGCGGAGTGCCGGATGTCGCCGAGGATCACGGTGCCGCCGTCCGCGACCGCGTCGAGCGCACCGCGCACCACGGCCGCCAGGTAGTCCAGGTTGGGGAAGCACTGGGTGACGGAGTTCAGCACCACGCAGTCGGGACGCGCGCCGGGACCGAGGACGGCGTCGGTGGCGCGTCGGACCGTCGGTGAGTCCACCTCGTGCGCGGCGGCACGGACGAAGCCGGTGCGGGGCAGACCGGCCGCGGAGAGGCGCTCCACCGCGGTGTCGGCGACGTCCGTGCCGACGTAGCCCTCGAGCGAACCGTGCAGTCGGTGGGCGAGCAGGCCCGTGCCGCACCCGGCCTCCAGCACCGTGCGGGGGTTCGACTCCAGGATGAGTTCCACCGTGCGGTCGATCCACTCGCGCATGTGCTCGCGCGGCAGCGGGGCACCGGTGACGGAGTCCCGCCAACCGGAGAGGTCGAGGTCGTCGGCGTGCCGGCCCTCGCCGGTGCCGTACACCCAGTCGTAGACCTCGGCCCAGTGCTCCAGGTGTTCGCGCAGCAGCGGACCGGGGACGGGGGTCGCGGAGATCGCCGCCGGCTCGGGGGTGACGCGCAGTCGACCACCCGGGGCGGGTACGGCGCGGGCGACCCGGGGG
>NZ_VKHS01001250.1 GCF_014141525.1 Streptomyces calidiresistens | reverse complement strand
GTCGGGGGCCCGCCGGGGCCGGGCGGGCTCAGCGCGGCAGGTGCGGCAGCACCTCGTCGCGGTAGAAGTCGAAGAAACCGCGCATGTCGGGGCCGATCTGGCTGACGTAGACGTGGTCGAAGCCGGCGTCGACGGAGGCGGTGATGGCCTTGATGTGGGCCTCGGCGTCGGGGCCGCAGGGCACCGGGCCCTCCTCGACGTGCTGTTCGGTGACCAGTTGGGTGGCCTGCTCGAAGTGACGCGGGTCGGGCAGCAGGGAGGCCATCTCGCCGGGGAGGAAGAGGTTGGGCCAGCGCCGCAGCACCGTGCGCACCGCGTTGTCCCGGTCGGGGTCCCAGCACACCTTCACGCCGGAGGAGGCGGGGCCGGTGCCGCCGCGCTCGCGGTAGCGACTCAGCAGGTCGGCCTCGGGGCCCATCGCGATGTAGCCGTCGCCGATGCGGGCGGCCAGGTCGGTGGCGATCGGCCCGAAGCCGGAGACGTCGATCGGCACGGTGTCGTCGGGGACGGTGTACAGGCGGGCGTTCTGCACCGTGTAGTGGGTGCCCCGGTGGCTGATCTGCTTGCCGGTGAGCAGGTCCCGGATGATGCCGACGGCCTCCTCCAGCATCTCCAGCCGCACCGGCGTGGTGGGCCAGTGGGTACCGAGGATGTGCTCGTTCAGGGCCTCGCCGCTGCCGACGCCGAAGCGGAAGCGCCCCTCCAACTGCACGGCCGCGGTGGCCACGGCCTGGGCGACGACGGCGGGGTGGGTGCGGACGGTCGGGCAGGTGACGGCGGTCTGCACCGGCAGGCGGGTGGCCTCCGACAGCGCGCCGATCACCGACCAGACGAAGGGGCTGTGCCCCTGGGCGTCCACCCACGGGTGGTAGTGGTCGGAGATCCACAGCGCCTCGAAGCCGGCGTCCTCGGCCATGCGGGCCTGCTCGACGAGTTCGCGGGGGCCGTGGTCCTCACTGGCGATGAAGTAGCCGTAGCGGACGCGGGGGGATCCGGAGGGGGACGCGGTGGTCATGGGGGTGTGCTCCCGGGGTGCGTGGGGTGCCGTGGGC
>NZ_VKHS01000125.1 GCF_014141525.1 Streptomyces calidiresistens | reverse complement strand
GACCGGGCGGGGGACCGGGCCCGCGGGCTCCCGGGCCCGGTGTTCCCCGTGCCCGAAGAGCTCCCGGGCCGCCGGGACGACATCGGTGCCCCGTTCCCGGGGCGGGGGCCCCGGGGCGACTCCGGATGGCCGGTCGGAGCGGCTCCCCCTGCCCCGGGACCCTCGCCCGGCGGTGCGAACGGGGGCCTCCCCGCCTCCGACACGGTATTCGGGGGGCCCCGCCCACCGCCGGGAACGAGGTTCATCCTTCCGGGTGAAGATAAGGAGAACGTGTTGCGGGATTCCCTCCCCCGGAGGGTCTCACGGGAGCCCCAACCGCCGTGCGGTGACGCCAAGTTGCCACGTTCATTGTCGGGTGCGAAGCAAAACTGACATGGTGATGCCATGTGCCGGCCGAACGATCGGGAACGGAGTGGGGTGGGGTATCGATGTGACCGTCCCCGATGTCTCTGCCCGACCGTCACCGCACCATTTTTCGCCATCCACGGATGGGGAATCCGCCACCGGGTGCCGGTGAAGGATTACACATGCACCTTGTGAGGGAAGTGCGATGACCGGAGAAGAAGTGGAACACGCGATTGCGCAACTTCTTGCGCAAGATGTGCCGGCGCTGCCGGAGCCCGGAGCGGAGTGCGAGCGCTGGTCCCTCATGCTCTCGACCTGTATCGAGTCGATCACCCGGATGGTGGCGGCCGACGAGGGGGGTGCGAGGAGTCACGACTGAGGGGGCGACGGGCGCGGTGCCCGTCCCCGATCGACCACGGCGTCGGCCCCCGACCGGCCCCCGACCGGTCGCCGGGCCCCCGGGGGCGGGCTCGCCGCCGTGTGCCGCGAGGGCGCAGCGATTTCGGTCCACTCTTCCGAAGTGGAGACAACGTGACGGCCCCCTCGGTCTTCTGAGCTTTTCTTGAGGAAGCGTGGTCCACCCATGGCACCTAGTTGTCACGGGGGGCTTCGCCGGCTTCCCACCTGCCGCGTCGGCCTTACGTTGGCACCGGCCACACTGGTTGACACCCCGCCCATAAGACGGGGCCCGGCAGGAGTGGATGTCGCGATGGAGACTGGGACGGGAATAGGTCTTGACAAGAAGTCCGAAACCCTCTACGTCAAACTTTTGCTCGGACTGAGATGGACTCCGGAGGAGCTGGGTCGAGAACTCGACCGGCGGGAAAGCGAGGTCATCTGTCTCATCGACGGGTTGCGGGAAGAGGGCCTGGTCGTCGCCTCCGGCGACGTGCCCGGCGCCTACCGAGCGGTCGAGCCCTGCGTGGCGCTGCCCGCGCTGCTGTCCCGGCGTATGCACGCTCCACAGATGGCGCAGCCCAGGGCGGCGGCCATCGAACGATTCGTGAAACTGCACGAGTACACCACCGACCGGGTCTCCCGGCCCGACAGCGGTCACAGCCGCGACGAGACGGCCACACTGGTGGAGCGTCTCATCGCCAGGGCGGAGCGGGATGTCATCTTCCTGGTGCCCGGCGGTTCCCCGGACGGCCCCGGCGATGTCGACGGCAGCTGTTTCGAACTGTCCAAACCGATCATCGACATGTCCCTGCGGCGCGGGGCCACGGTGCGCTCCCTGTGGACCTCCTCGGCGCTGTCCCACCCGGCCGGTGCCGAACACGCCCGGTGGATGGCCGATCAGGGCGCCCAGTTGCGCCACGTCGGTTCCCTGCCGGTACGGGCGATCGTGGTGGACGGGGAGTTGGCGGTCCAGATCAGTGAGGACCGCACGGTCGCCCGGGTCGTGCGCGGTGGGGGCGGCCTGGAACGCCTGAACGCCCTCGCCGACCAGCTGTGGCAGCGGGGCGTCGGCCTGAGGTCCCCGGCCGGTCGAGCGGTCAGCACGGGACCGCGTCGTCCGCGCTCGGAAACGGTTCTGCGCCTGCTGGCCGAGGGGCTCACGGACGACGCGATCGCCCGTCGCCTCGGATGCAGCGTTCGCACGGTCCGCAACGACATCGCCTGTGCCATGAGCGCGTTGGATGCCCGCAGCCGTTTCCAGGCCGGGGCCCGGGCGCGGCAGGTCGGGCTCATCTGACCCCGGGCCGCCCGCCCGCGGGTCCGGTCCCGCCGGCGCGGAATCGCCGTGGCCCGGGTGCCGCGGACGCGGGGCCCCGGGAACGGTCGGGCGCTCCCGCCCCTTCCCGGGGGCCGGTTCACGCCCCGCGGCCCATCCGCCGGGACCCACCGGGAGGTCTTCGACTCCCCGGTCCGGGCGTGAGGGCGTCGGCCTCCGGATCCGGCGGCCGGACGATCAGCTCCCACCGGGACGTCGGGCGACGATCCCCGGTGCGGCCCCATCGGCGTCGCCCCACCACCGAACCGGACTCCGGGCGGTGTGCGGGGGCGGGCGGCGGTCGCGCGGCACCGGGGGAAGCGGTTCGCTCCCCTCGACCTCCCGCACCGCCCGGCGGGGCCCGCGGGCCGGCGGTGCAACTTCCTGAAGTGTCGGGGGAAAGCGTCTCCGGCGTTTGTAGGGTTCCCGATACGAAGTTTTGCGATCCAGTTCTGCCGCGGTACGGACCACATGTGAGGGCATGATGCACGAGCGGGAGTTCAGAGCCTTTGTTTCGATCGCGGAAACCGGACGCATGGATGCCGCGGCGCGTCAACTGGGTTACTCCCAACCGGCGATCACCTATCAGATCAAATGCTTGGAACGGTCTCTCGGTTTCAAGCTGTTCACCAGGCACCCCAGCGGCGCGCGGCTGACCGGTGACGGGCGGATGATCCTGCCCTCGGTGCGTGCGGTGCTGATGTTGATGGACAGCATCCGGGAGCCGCAGGGCGACCGGTCCGGCGAACTCCCGGACGAGGGTGCGGCCGGGGGGACCACCCTGCCGCTGGTGCGAAGGCGCACCGCCTAGTGCCGCGCCGGCCGGGCTCCGCCCCTCCGCGAGCGGCCTGCGCCCCGGAGCGTCGCAGGGCGCCGGACGGCCCCCGCGGCGGGTGCCCGCTTCGGCGATTCGGATGATCCGGACGATGCGGCGCCGTGGCGAGGCGCCGTGCCGGACCCCGCGACGGGCGGAGTCCGGCCGGCGCGGCACCGGCGTCGCCGGCGGGGAATCCCGCACGAGGAACTTCTCCCGGGCCGCACCGAGCTCCCACCGGAACCGCCGGTGGGGCGGCCCCGGGTGACCACCGAACACACCTGGAGGCAAGACGATGAGCACCAACCCCTTCGAGGACAACGACGCCCGGTACTACGTCCTCGTCAACGAGGAGAACCAGCACTCGCTGTGGCCCGCCTTCGCCGAGATCCCCGCCGGCTGGAGGGTGGTGCACGGGGAGGACGACCGCCGGGCCTGCCTGGACTACGTCAACGAGAACTGGACCGACATGCGGCCGCTCGGCCTCGTGCGTCAGATGGAGGGCACCCGGTAGGACCGTCGCGGCGGAAAGGAGGATCATGCGCACGGAATTCACCGCCGCGGCGGTGCACCGACCCCGGCCCCGGCCGGACGCCGATCGGGTGCTGGTGTGCCTGAGCTACTGCGGCGGTGGTACCGCGCCGTTCCGGCGGTGGGCAGGGACCCTGCCGGACAACGTGGAGCTGGCGTTGATCTGCTATCCCGGCCGGGAGGCGCGGTTCGCCACGCCGTTCGCCCGCGACTGGATCACCCTGCGCGACGACGTGGTGCGGGCCATCCGCGGCCTCGCCGACCGCCCCTACATCCTGTTCGGCCACAGCATGGGGTCGTGGATGGCCTTCGAGACCACCACCCGGCTGGAACGCCTCGGTGTCACCCCGCCCTCGGCCCTCGTCGTCTCCGGGGGCGTGGCACCGCACAAGCGCCGGGAGTCGGGCGGCCACGTGCCGCGCTCGGACGACAGCGACGACGCCCTGGTCCGGTGGATGCGGGAGTTCGGGCAGATGACGGCGATGGTCGCCAACGAGCCGGAGCTCGTCAAACTCGCGGTGGAACTGCTCCGGGCGGACCTCGCGGTCTCGGAGTCCTACCGGTTCGTCGAGGGCTCCAGGGTCTCGGTGCCGCTGCGCGTGCTCTACGGCGCCGAGGACTGCGAACCCTTCGACCGGGTCGAGGAGCACTGGAGATCCTTGGCGGACGGGGCGTTCGAGGCCGTCGAGTTGCCCGGCGGGCACTTCTACACGCCGGAGGTGTGGTCCGGGCTGCCGGAGTGGTGCGTCCTTCCCGTCCCCCGCGCCGTCCGTTAGCCGCACCGACCACCGGCTCCCGGCGCTCGTGCGGTGTCCCGCCCCCGGGTGCCCCGGGGGCGGGCATCACTCCCCGGAGCCGCCGCGCAGGACGCGCCTGCGGTCGTACAGGACCAGCAGGAGGGTCAGCCCCATCATCACGCCCAGAACGCCTCCGGCCTCCCGGGCCAACGCGCCCGCCAACGGGTACTCCGGGGCGGGCTGCTGCATGTCGGTGAGGGTGAGCAGGTTGTAGACGCTGTAGGAGAACAGCATCCCCGAGGAGATCCAGGCCGCCGCCATGGGGGGAAGGAACCTCCGCGTCCCGCGCCGGGTGGTCAGCACCAGGATGCCCCACGCCCCCGCGAGGGCCCACACGCCGGTGCTCAACGACAGCAGGCGCCACCACACATCGCGGTTGTCCAGCATGGCGGGGTCGAGACCGAGGGTGCCGCCCGCCGCCCAGAACACCTTGACGCAGCCGAGCAGTACGCAGCCGACCGCGACGATCCCGGCCAGGGGCCTCTGCAGCGCCCCGGTGCCGCCCCGGGGCTCCCCGCAGTCGGTCGGACCGCCCAGGGCCTCCGGCCACCTCGCCCTGGCGTACCCCGCCAGGGCGAGCGGGAGACCGACACCCACCCCCACCAGCGAGATCATCACGAGGATCTGCTCGTAGATCCAGAAGTCGGGGGCCCCCGCCTCCTGATCCCGACTCATCGCGGCCGGGCCGAGGACCGGCGCGAGCAGCAGCATGGGGACGAGCAGGCCGGTCCCCACCCACACGGGCAGGGCCACCAGCCACGCGGGCAGCCGTTCGCCCCAGGGCCTGGAGAAAGCCAGCGCCAGCAGGATGCCGACGGCGGCCAGGATCGCCGTGGCCGCGTTGATCGCACGCCAGTCGGCGCCGCCCATTTCTTCGGTCGGAATGAAGAGGCCGAAACTCCACACAATTTTTATCAGCAGATACGGCGTCACCGCTATAGCGGCTCCGTAACCGGATATTCTGCGCATCTTCGTCAGTCGATCGGTCGGCCGCTCTGCCGTGGCTGTCATGTCGGCACGATATCCGGGCTCCGGTGGAGCAGTCAAAGTTACCCGCTTATATCTGCGAATACCCGCCGAACTCTTCGGGACGGTTCCGGGCCGGGAACGGGAGGCGGGACGTCACGGGGTCCTTCCCGGCCGGGGACCGGCCCCGCTCACCGTTCGGGGAATCACGAACGGGTGGGATCGCCGAGAGCCACCGCCGTGAGGTGTCCGCTCCCCGAGACCGACACCACCACGCCGGTCGCTTCCGTCCGGGCGAGCGCGATCAGTTCCAACAACCCCGACACCGCGCAGTGCCGCGCCTCGCGCACCGCTCCGGCGGGGTCCCGCACCGAACCGCCGGCCTCCCGGAGGGAGGCGGTGACGGCCTCCAGGACCGCGTGGCCGAACCCCGCGGCGGCGGCCGGGCCGCTGACCACCAGCGGTACGTCCCCCGCCCCGGCGACCAGGGCGGCGATCCGGCGGCCCGCCGCGGCGAGGGCCGCCGGGTCCCGGGCGCCGTCGGCCCGCCGGGGGACGAATCGGGACACCCCGCCGGTGATCCCGGTGAGGGCCCCGGCGGGCCGGGAGGAGCCCGGGGCGGGGTGCCCCCGCAGCACGAGAGCGGCCGCCGCGTCGTACTCCTCGCGCTCCTCGCGTCCGTCCTCCCCGGTCGGCGCCCGGTCGGTCGCCGCGACCACCACCCGGTCGGCCCGCCCCGCGCGCAGCGCGGACACCGCGAACTGCACCGCCTCCAGGCCGCCGGTGACCGGATTGGTGAGCGTGACCGAGAAGGCGCGGGCACCGGTGCTGATGGCCAGCTGACTGCCGGGCGTGTTCATGGAGAAGGCGGGCACCTCGGCGGGACCGATCCCCCCGACACCCGTGGTGGTGAGGGTGTCGTCCATCCGTCGGTGCACGTCGGCGATGGCGTACTGGGTACCGGTGACCACGCCGAGGCGCTCGGCCGGGCCCCCGGTGAGCGGCGGCTCGTCGTGACGCCTGCCGAGAGCCGTGTTGCCCGCCGCCAGCAGGTACCGGGTGGGCGGGCCGAAGTACTTCCAACCCCGCCTGCCGAGGTGGGCGGCGGGGTCGAACCATCCGGCGGCCCCGGGGCCGTCCTCCCCGGCGGGGCGGGGCTCCTCCACGACGGCGCCCGTTCCGGTGATCACCGTGGTCATCCGACGGCCCTCCAGGCGAGCGCGGCGTTGTTGCCCCCGAAACCGGTCCCGCTGACCAGCACCGAGGGCCGGGTGAGCGGGGCGGGCCCTCCCAGCGGGATCCCGAGGGGGCACCCGGGGTCGGGGGTGGTGACGTGCGCGTTGGGGGGAACCACGCCGTGGAGCAGGATCAGGGTGGCGATCACGCAGCCGAACACCCCGGCGGCACCCGCCGTGTGGCCCATCACGGCCTTCGGCGCGTACCCGGCCACGTCGGCGGCGGTGCCGCCGACGGCCGCCACCGCCCGGCCGACGGCCTCGGCCTCCACCGCGTCGTTGCCCGCCACGCCGGCGCGGTGCAGGACGACGGCGCCCGGAACCTCCCCGGTGCCCTCCAGCGCCCGGGCGACCGAGCGGCTCAGCTGCTCGCCGGACGGCTCGGGGGCCATCGGGTGGTGGGCGTCGCAACTCCAGCCGTGCCCGGCGAGCGCGGCACGCGGTCGGGCGCCCCGGCGCCGGGCGGACCCGGCGGACTCCAGCACCACGGCGGCGGCGCCCTCACCGGTGACCATGCCGGCGCGATCGACGTCGAAGGGGCGGCAGCACTCCGGGTCCACCAGCCCGAACCTCTGCAACGTGCCGATCGCGACCCGGGAGAAGGCGTCCCCGCCGCAGGCGACGACGATGTCGGCCTGACCGGTCCCGATCAACTCGGCCCCCCAGCCGACCGCGTAGGCGCCCGCGGAACAGGCGGTGGAGAGGGTGTGGCCGGGGCCGCCGATGCCGAACCGGCCGGCGAGCCCGGCGGTGACCCGGTGGGTGGCGGGGTACCGGTCGGTGGCCCCGGGGGTCTCCGCCAGGTCGATGTCGCCGAGTGACGTGCCGACGGTCAGCCCGGCGTCGAGCAGTTCCCCGGCGGTCAGGCCGGCGTCCCCCACGGCCTCCGTCACGGCGGTCGCCAGCAGCGCGCCGGTCCGCCCGACCGGTTCGCCGCCGGGTGTGCCGGGCGCCGGGGAGGGGAGGACCGGATCGGGGGCCGCGTACAGGGGCGGCCGGGTCGGCAGGCCGCAGGTTTCCGGCGCGGGGACCGGTCGCCGTTCCGCTCGGAGCAGGCCCTCCCACAGCGCGGCGGTCCCACTGCCGAAACAGCTCACCGCGCCCAGTCCCGTGACCACGACCGTCACCGGTGCACCTCGCTCCTCCGGGTAACGCGAAACCATTGCCGACAGCGATCAGGATGCATTCGGGAAGGCCGGGTTCCGCGGCCCTTGCAAGTACCTGCAGTAACCCGGCGGGTGTCTCCTTTCCTCGATCCGCTGCCATAGCATCGGTGAGGATCGACGCGGTTCCGTGTGCTCCGGAAAACGGAAGCGGAAATTGACGGGAAACCGCGCGAACAGCCCGAGGAAAGGGAATTCCGGTGAGTGTCGAAACCACACTGGACGTGGCGGAACTTCGGGAGCTGGTGGCGGACACGCTGGACGTCGAGCCGTCGGAGCTGACCGATGAGGTACTCCTCATCGAGGAGCTGGGAGTCGACTCGGTGGTGGCGCTGGAACTCGCGGTCACGCTCGAGCAGCGGTACCGGATCAGGATTCCGGAGGAGGAGCTCGGCACGGTGCGCAGGTTCCCCGATGTGCGGGATCTGCTGAACCGGAAGCTGGGCGGGTGATGAACGCGGGGACGGCCCGTCCCGGGGGGACCGCGTCCTATTTCCTGATCGAGAGCAAGGGGAACTGGGCGGGACCCGACGCGGGCGCCTTCCTCCTGGACGGCGCGGCGCTCGCCGAGGCCGGTCACCGGGTCCGGGTCTTCCTCGTCGAGGACGGCGTGTTCAGCGCCGTGGGCACCGGCACCCCCGGGATCGAGCGGTTGGCCGCGGCCGGGGCCGAGATTCTCGTGGACGACTTCTCGGCGGCGCAGCGCGCGCTCGGCGGCCCGGATCTGTCGCCGCACGCGAGGCTCGCCGGCATGGACGTCGCCGCCGCGGCGCTGACCGAGGAGGGCTGCCGGGGGGTGTGGCACTGATGGCCGGTGGGATGGAACGTCGTGTGTGGGACCTGCTGTTGATCCTCACCGCGGCCCCGCACTCCGGCGACGTGGTGACCTCGGCTCTGCGGCTCTCGCAGGCGGTGCTGGACAAGGGGGGCTCGGTGCGCGTGTGGGCCTGCGGCTACGCCACGATGATGACGCAGGACACCTTCGGGGACACCAAGCCGCCGAACACCCGCGACCCCGGGGGGCACTACCCCTCGCCCTCGGCGATCGTCCGGCGAATGATCGCCGACGGCCGGGGCCGCTTCGGGTGGATCGCGTGCACCGCGTGCACCGAGGAGCGGGGCGCCACCCACCACATCCCGCAGGTTCGGCACCGGTCCCCGCTCAGGCTGGCCACGACCGTCGTCGGAGCCCGGCAGACTCTCTACCTCGGAGGGGCCTGATGACCACCACCGCCCGCACCGGAACCGGTCCGAGCGTGCTGTGCGTCCTCGACCGTGCCTACCGCGGCGCGGTCGAGGCCCAGTTCTTCCACGCCCTGTACGGGCTGCTCGACCTGCACGGTCAGTTCGAGCGGATGGATGTCGCGCTGCGCGGCGCGGCGGTGACCCTGGCCGTCGAGGAGGACACCTACCGGCCCTCGGTGCGACTGGGCACGATGGTGCTCGACACGCTGCCGGATTACCGGGGCTCGGTGCGCGATCTGGTCGCCGAGGGCTTCGAGGTCCTCGTGGACCGGGACGCCGTGAGGGCGCTCGGGTTCGCCCCGGAGCGACTCGTCGCGGGGACCACCTGCCTCGCCCCGGCCGAGCTGGCGGTGCGCTGGCCGCGATACGACCAGGTGTGGTTCGTGTGAGCGGGGCCCCCTCCTCCCCTCCTTCGCGCTCCCCGGGGTCCGCGCGGACCGCGTCGCCGGACGCCGCCGGTGCCTCCCCCGACGGTCACACCTTCGCGACGCCGTTGTGCTCGGTGGACCGGATCGAGGTGCTGGCCGAGGAGCCGGTCCTCCGGTTCCTGGTCCACAAGACCGTCGATCCCCGGGACCGGTACATGGCGGGGCACTTCCCGGGACTGACGCTGCTGCCCGCCGGCCCCGAGCACCGTCACCACCGACATCGCCATGAGCGAGGTCCCGTACGCGGCGGTGACCGCCGGCGCGTGGCCGGAGAGCGGCACGAAGAGCAGCAGACCCGTGAGGCCGGTGAGAAAGCC
>NZ_VKHS01001249.1 GCF_014141525.1 Streptomyces calidiresistens | reverse complement strand
GTGCCGGTGCCGGGGGGCATGGCGGCGGGGGCACCCGTCGCCGGGCCGCCGGCACCGGGCACCGGCGGCCGGCCGCCGGGCCCCCCGGCGGGGGTGAGTTCGGCGTGGAAGACGCGGTGCAGGTCGGCGACGACCTTGCGGGCGGAGCGGATCAGCAGCGAGCGGTCCAACCGGCCGCGCCGGCGGCCCGCCAACTGCTCGGCGCCGGCGGGGTCGTGCGCGACCAGGCCCACCACCCGGGCCGGGGCGCCCGCGCCGGAGAGCATCTCGTTGACCTCGCCGGCGAGGCGGTGGCCGCGCTGCGGGTCGGCGACCAGCACCACGCCGAGGCGGGGCAGGCCGGTGTGGGCCGGGCCGGTGCGCCCGCCGTGCAGTTTGTTGCCCAGGGCGATGACCCGGTCGCGGGCCCGGGCGAGGTGCTCGGGGGCGGTACCGGTGACGACCAGCAGGAGCGTGGCGTGCCGGACGAGTTCGACGGTGGGGGAATCGGCCCCGATCCTCCCGCAGTCGGCGATCACGTCGGCGGCGGCCTCGGGGTGGGGCGATCCGGCCAGTTCGGCGAAGGCCCGGCCGAGGGTGCCCCACTGGCCGGTGAGGCCGGCGGCCTGCTCGGAGGCGGCGAGGCCGACGATCACGTCCAGCCCGCCGGCGACCCGCTGGGAGTGGTCCCACAGCTGCTCGGCGGCGATGCCGCGACGGGCGGTGGCGGCGAGGGAGAGCAGACCGGTGCCGGGGTCCGGGGGGCCGCCGTCGGCGCGGGCGGCGCGGTAGACCAGGTCGCCGCCGGCCGGGTCGGTCTCGGCGAGCAGCACCCGCCGCGGCCACAGCGCGGCCAGGGCGACCGCCGCGGTGGTGACGCCGGGCGCCCCCTTGTCCGCGGCCAGTGCGATCAACGCCATCTGTCTTTGCCCCTCGTGTTTCGGTGCCGGTCGTTCCGTGGTGCGCGTGCCGTCGGTGCCGCCCGCCGGGCCCGGAGGGGGCCGGTCGGTCCGGGCGGCGCCCGGTCGTCCCTCCCCGGCGGGAGCCGGGGGACGGGGTCCGCCGGGGTCCGGGG
>NZ_VKHS01001248.1 GCF_014141525.1 Streptomyces calidiresistens | reverse complement strand
TTATTGATCCGTCACTTTTTGGTGTCTCGTTCGTTGGTGTGGCATGGGTGATGACTTGACCGGGGACATGCGGAGGCTTTCGCCTGCTCAGCAGGAGGCTGTGCGGATGCGGGTGATGGCTGCGATCGACGCGGGGTTACCGGTGGTCGAGGCGGCGAGGGTCTTCGGGGTGTCGACCAAGTCGATCGGTCGGTGGAGGGCCGCGTCGTGATGGTGGCGGAGCGGAGGCGTTGCGGTCCGGAAAACCCGGCCGGAAGGTCGGCTCGTGTCGTTTCCTGCCGGAGAGCGAGGAGGCCGCCGTCCGGCAGGCCATCATCGGCTATCGCCCCGAGCAGCTCGGTCTCGGTGGAACGCTGTGGACGACGAGGAAAGTCAACGAATTCCTCCACCGGCATTTCGGGGTGCGGTTCTCCCGCGGCGGATTGTGCAAGTTGATGGATCGGATGGGGTTGTCGTTCCAGCGGCCCGATCGCAGGGCCCGGGAGGTTGACCCCGCTGCCATCGAGGAGTGGACGCCCACCGCCTATCCGGCGCTCCGGGTCCGCGCGGCGGCCGAGAGCGCCCTGGTCATGTTCGCCGATCAGGTCGGGATCCGCTCCGATCAGGTTTCCGGCCACCCCGGGGGGCGGGGGAACATCCCGATCGTGGCCCGCGGGGACAGCGGTACGGCGTGAACGCGATGTCGGTGATCTCCACCCGGGGCACCATGCACTTCACCGTGTTCGCCGACCGCTTCACCACTGCCACCTGCATCACCTTTCTCAAGCGGGTGATCGGCAATTTTCCCGAACAGAAAATCCACCTGATCGTGGACCGGCACCCCGTTCACCGCTCCAAAAAAGTGACCGCATGGGTCGCCGAGCACACCGACTCCATCGAACTGCACTTACCGGCTGTCCTATGCACCGCACCTCAACCCCGACGAACTCGTCAACGCCGACCTCAGCTGACCTCAAACGTCAACTCGCCGACAAGGTCATCGACAACCGGGCTCATCTGGAGGCATCAACCCGCAGCATCCTCCACGGAATCCAGAAATTCCTTGTCCGTGTCAG
>NZ_VKHS01001247.1 GCF_014141525.1 Streptomyces calidiresistens | reverse complement strand
GGGGACGTGTCCCGGGGGCGAACGTCGGGCGACGCGTCGGCGACGGGACCCGGCCCGCCCCGAGGGTGCCCCGTTCGGCCCCCGGGGTCCGTCCGCCGGCCGATCGGGGTGGGCCCCGGGGCGCCGTGCGCGCTAGGGTGCCATCGGCGCGCGCTCGCGCGCGGAATGTCCCACCCGGAGGGTCCGTGTCCCGTTTCCTGCTGCTCAAGTCGTTGCTCGGGCCGCTGTTGAAGCTCCTGTTCCGCCCCCGGGTGGAGGGCGCGGAGCACATCCCCGGCGAGGGGCCGGTCATCCTGGCGGGCAACCACCTCACCTTCATCGACTCGATGATCCTGCCGCTGGTCACCGGACGGCGGGTGTACTTCATCGGCAAGAACGAGTACGTCACCGGCAGATCGCCCAAGGGGCGGCTGATGGCCTGGTTCTTCACCGGGGTCGGGATGATCCCGGTGGACCGCGACGGCGGTCACGGCGGCGTGGCCGCGCTGATGACGGGGCGTCGGGTGCTGGAGGAGGGCAAGTGCTTCGGCATCTACCCCGAGGGCACCCGCTCCCCCGACGGACGGCTGTACCGCGGGCGCACCGGGATCGCCCGGCTCACCCTGATGACCGGTGCCCCGGTGGTGCCGTTCGCGATGATCGGCACCGACCGCATCCAGCCGGGCGGGGCCGGGCTGCCCCGGGTCGGTCCGGGGCGCCGGGTGACGGTGCGTTTCGGCCGACCCCTGGACTTCTCCCGGTACGAGGGCATGGACCGTGACCGCTACGTGCTGCGCGCGGTCACCGATGAGGTGATGGCGGAGGTGATGCGGCTCTCCGGCCAGGAGTACGTCGACATGTACGCCACCAAGGCCAAGGCCGCGGAGGCGGCCCCCGCCGGCCCGACGGTCACCCGGATGGCGCCGCGCGGGTCCGCCGCGCGACGGGCCGGGGAGGACCCGGCCTCCGGGGCACGCGCCGCCTGAACCGATTGCCCCCGAGCACCCCGCGGCCCCCGTCACCCGATCCCGGGTGACGGGGGCCGCGGGGTGCTCGGGGGGGCGCGGGCGGTGGTTC
>NZ_VKHS01001246.1 GCF_014141525.1 Streptomyces calidiresistens | reverse complement strand
GGATGGGGGCGCGGCTCATGCGGTGCTCCGGACGCGGGGGTCGAGGAAGCGGTGGAGCAGGTCGGCGGCGAGATTGGCGAGGATGGTGGTGCCGGCGAAGAAGATGAACAGCACCTGGAGCAGCGGCACGTCGGGCACCCGGATGGCCTGGTGGAAGAGGAGTCCCAGGCCGGGCCAGCTGAAGATGGTCTCGGTGAGCAGGGCCCCGTTGAACACCGCGCCGAGTTGCAGGCCGATGAGGGTGACGGTGGGCAGCAGCGCGTTGGGGACGGCGTGCCGGCGGCGCACCACGTCGTCCCGCAGGCCCTTGGCGCGGGCGACCCGCAGGTGGTCGGCGGCGCGTTCCTCCATGATCGAGGAGCGCATGATCAGCACGTACTGGGCGTAGACGACGGCGGCCATGGTGAGCGCGGGCAGCACCAGGTGGTGGGCGACGTCCAGGGCCTGCGGCCACCATCCCTCCCCCACTCCGCGCGCGGAGCGCATCCCGTTGACCGGGAACCAGCCGAGGTGGACGGCGAAGACGACGATGACGATCATGCCGAGCCAGAAGGTGGGGGCCGACCACAGGGTGAGGGCGATGCCGACCTGGGCGCGGTCGAAGCGGCTGCCGGGGCGCCAGCCGGCCCGGGTGCCGGCCCACACGCCGAAGGAGACGGCGAGGACGAGGGCGGTGCCGGTGAGCAGGAGCGTGGCGGGCAGCCGGGCCCACAGGAGTTCGGTGACGGGGGCGCTGGAGACGTAGGAGGTGCCCCAGTCGAGGGTGAACAGCTGGTGGAGGTAGTCGCGGAACTGCACGGCCAGGGGGTCGTCCAGGCCGAGTCGCTCGCGGATCTCCCGCTGCTGCTCGGGGGTGAGGGGGGTGTCGCCGGCGACGGCACGGACGGGGTCGCCGCCGATGACCCGGAAGATGAGGAAAGCGCTGAGCAGCACCAGCAGCAGGGAGACGGCGGCGCCGAGCAGGCGGTTGGCGAGGTAGCGGGCGAAGTCCCCGGCGGGGCGGGCCCCGGCCGGGTCGGCGGACCCGTCGGGGGCGCCGCCTCCGGCGGGGCCGGGG
>NZ_VKHS01001245.1 GCF_014141525.1 Streptomyces calidiresistens | reverse complement strand
GGTGTCGGGACCGTAGCCCAGGCGGACGACCATGTGGATGTGCGACACCGACGACATCGGGTCGCGGGTGGGCCACCGCAGTTCGTCCCACTCCAGGGTCTGCGAGGACAGCGAGGTGGCCAGGCCCCGGTCGGTGGCCACCAGCAGCACGCGTTCCAGCGCCTCGCCGGCGCGCAGCCAGTCGAAGGGCCGGTCGCCGGCGGTGCCCAGCAGCACCAGGTGGGGGGTGGACTCGAAGTCGGCGTCGGGGCGGCCGGGGATCGGGGCGCGGCCGGCGAAGTCCCGCACCACGGTGCGGCCGTCCCGCTCGCGCGGACCGAAGGCGTACTCGGGGACGCCGTCCACGGCGCTCCCGGCCTCGGCGCCGGTACGGGTCCAGCGCTCCAGTTCCCGTTCCCGCCCCGGGTCGGCGCCGTCCCGACCCTCGGCGTCGCGCATCAGTTCCAGCACGGTGGCGGTGTGCCAGGCGTCGGGGTGGATCAGCTCGGCGCCCTCGATCCGGGCCGCCTCGGTCAGTTCCCCGAGCACCTCCCCGGGGACCGGGTCCGGCAGGAAGGGGTGCCGGCTGGTGCGGCGGGCGCGGATCGCCGGGTACAGGGCGGCCAGGCCGGCGGCCTCCGGCGGCTCCGGCGCGCCGGGCGGCAGCCGGCGGAAGACCACGTCGGCGAGCAGCCGGGGCTCGGCGGATTCGGGGAGCAGGCGCACCTCGGGCAGCAGCCCGGCATGGGCGGCGGCCACCCGCAGGTTGCAGATCGCCGCGCCGCAGCCGAGGTGGAGACCGCGTCCGTCGGGGTCGGCGTGCGGCACCACCCGGTCGAGGTCCGCCCACAGCTGGAGGGTGGTGCCGTCGGCGAGGAGCCGGAAGCGCCACGGCTGGGCGTTGTGCAGGGAGGGGGCCAGGGAGGCGGCGGTGACCAGGGAGCGGACGACGGCCTCCCCGACGGGGAACGGCGGCCCGACCGGCTGACCGATCGTGTCGGCCGGGACGGCCGGGACGGGACGGTCGCCGGCGCCGTCCCCGACCGGCGGGCCGGCGTTCGGGGAGGCCGGGGCCGGGGG
>NZ_VKHS01001244.1 GCF_014141525.1 Streptomyces calidiresistens | reverse complement strand
GCGACCCCGGGGGGTCGCCGGGCGGGGGGACGGTGTCGCCGGTCCCCGGGCGGTCGTGGCCGGTCACCGGTGGGCTCCGAAGGTGAGACGGATGTTGTCGATCAGGCGGGTCGAACCCACCCGGGCGGCGACCGCCAGGATCGCCTCGCCGACGTGGTCGGCGGGCACCTCGCGGAAGTCCCGGGGATCCACCAGCGCCAGGTAGTCGGGGAGCAGCGGCGGTTCCGCCTCCCGCGCCTCGTCCAGCACGGCACGGGCCGCCGCCAACGCCGAGACCGGCGAGGCGAGGGCCCCGACCGGGTCGCCCGCCAGGGCGACGGCGTGCGCGTCGGCGGAGGCCCGCGACTCGTGCAGGGCGGCCAGCGCCAGGGCCCGCCGCTCGTCGGTGGGGGCCACCATCGCGCGGGCGCGCAGCACCGCCTCGGCCGCCAGCCGGTCCCGGGCCGCGAACAGCGCCCGGGACAGGGCCAGCGCGGTGACCCGCTCGTCGGGGTCCAGGTAGCGGTTGCGGCTGGAGAGCGCGAGCCCGTCCTCCTCGCGCACGGTGGGGACGCCGACGATCTCCACGGGGAAGTTCAGGTCCCGCACCATGCGGCGAATCAGCGCGAGCTGCTGGGCGTCCTTCTCCCCGTAGAGGGCGACGTCCGGGCGGGTCAGGTGCAGGAGCTTGGCGACGACGGTGAGCATCCCGTCGAAGTGCCCGGGTCGGGAGGCGCCCTCCAGGAGCCCGCCCATCGGGCCGGCGGCGATCCGTACCAGCGGCTCGCCGTCGGGGTAGACCTCGGCGGCGGACGGCGCAAAGAGCAGGTCGGCGCCGGCCCGGGCCGCGACGGCGGCGTCCGCCTCCAGGGTGCGGGGGTAGCGGTCGAAGTCCTCCCCGGCACCGAACTGGAGGGGGTTGACGAAGACCGTCACCAGGACCCGGCCGGCGGGGCCGACCAGTTCGCGGGCGGCCCGGACGAGGGCGGCGTGGCCCTCGTGCAGGGCGCCCATGGTCATCACGACGGCCCGGCGGACACCGGGCGCGGGGGCCGGGAGGTCGGCGGCGGCGCGCACGGG
>NZ_VKHS01001243.1 GCF_014141525.1 Streptomyces calidiresistens | reverse complement strand
CCCCGGGGGCCTCATCGAGCCGCCCCCGGCCCCTCCCCGGCGATGCGCTGGATGAATTCCCGGGTGGCCTCCGGACTGAGCGCCTGGGCCCGCAGGTGCTCGTACATCACGCCGTAATTCTGCACGTCGTTCGGTTTCTCCAGGTAGAGGTCGCTGGTCACCCCCTCCAGGTACACCACCGTGGAATCCGTGGCGTCCGGGAATTCCATGATCGCGAACTGTCCGTTCACGCCGGGATGGGCCCCCGAGGAGAACGGCAGGACCTGCAGGGTCACGTTGGGGCGGCGGGAGACGTCCACCAGGTGCTTGAGCTGCTCGGCCATCACCGACCGTCCGCCCACCTCGCGGCGCAGCACGGCCTCGTCCACCACCGCCCACAGCCGCAGCGGCCGGGACCCGTCGTGCACCCGTTCCTGTCGGCGCAGCCGCACCTGGACCCGGCGGGAGACCTCCTCGGCCGCGACCTCGGGCAGCGCCCCCGCGATCACCGCCTCCGCGTACTCCGGGGTCTGCAGCAGCCCGGGCACCACCTGCGGTTCGAAGATGCGCAGGGAGGCGGCGTCCGTCTCCAGTCCTATGTAGACGCTGTAGGTGGGGGACAACTCGCCGAAGGCGTGCCACCAGCCCTGCTGGCGCGACTCGCGGGCCATCTGCATCAGCGACTCCACGAGCTTGCGGTCCTGCACGTCGTAGACGCCGCACAGGTCGCGCACGTCGCGCGGGCTGATGCTGCGCCGGCCGTTCTCCAACCGGCTGATCTTCGACTGGGAGACCAGCAGGCGATCGGCGACCTCCTCGGCCGTCATGCCCCGGTCCTCGCGGAGTCTGCGCAGTTCCTGTCCGAGCCTGCGCCGCCGCACCGTGGGATTGATCGTTCCCGTCACCGGGACTGCACCTCCGTTGAGCCGCCAACACCGCTCGGTAGCCTGTCACTTACAGACGTGTGTGGGGTGGAGGATGTCAACAGCGGCGCACGGACCGCAAGCGGGCGATCCGATGCGGTCCGTCACGGCCGGGCGCGGTGGGGGTTCGCGGCCCGTCGCGACGGCGGGGGGAGCG
>NZ_VKHS01001242.1 GCF_014141525.1 Streptomyces calidiresistens | reverse complement strand
CGGCCGGACACCCCCGGGCGGCTTCCCCGGGTGCTCGTGCTGGAGGGGCCGGGCATGTCCACCACCCCACGACTGGACCGCCTGGAGGGCCGCGCCACCGTCACCCGGGTGGGGGAGGACGGGCTCGCCGGCGCCCTGCCCGGCGCCGACGTGCTGCTGGTGTGGGACTTCACCTCCGATGCCGTGCGGCGGTGTTGGCCCGGTCCCGGCCCCCGCCCCGGGTGGGTGCACACCGCCAGCGCCGGCGTGGACCGGCTGCTCTTCCCCGAACTGGTGGACTCGGACACCGTGCTGACCAACGCCCGGGGGGTCTTCGACGGGCCGATCGCCGAGTACGTGGCGGGGCTGGTGCTCGCGGTCGCCAAGGACCTGCCCGGCACCTGGCGGCGCCAGCGCGAACACCGCTGGGAGCACCGGGAGACCCGCCGGGTCGCCGGGACCCGGGCGGTCGTGGTGGGCTCCGGACCCATCGGGCGGCGCATCGCGCGCACCCTCGACGCGCTGGGGGTCCGCGCGCAGGTCGTGGGACGGCGGGGACGCGGGGACGACCCGGAGGTGGGCCGGATCCACCCGGCGGACGCCCTGCCGGATCTGCTGCCCGGGGCCGACTGGGTGATCTGCGCGGCCCCGCTCACCGACGCCACCCGGGGGATGTTCGACGCCGCCGCCTTCGCCCGGATGCGGCCCGGTTCCTGCTTCGTCAACATCGGGCGGGGCGGGCACGTGGTGGAGGCGGACCTGCTCGCGGCGCTGCGGGCGGGCCGGCCCGCATCCGCCGCCCTGGACGTCTTCGCGGAGGAACCGCTGCCGGCCGACAGCCCGCTGTGGGACGCGCCCGGGCTCCTGGTCTCCCCGCACATGAGCGGCGACACCCTCGGCTGGCACGACGACCTCGCCGACCGGTTCCAGGACGCCTTCGACCTGTGGGTGGCGGGCGGGACACCGCCCAACACGGTGGACAAGCGGCTGGGTTATCCCTCCGGGGACTGACCCGTCGTCGGACCGCGTCGCCGCCGGGGCCCGGCCACGCCGCCCCTCCCCCGTCCCCGTCTCTTATACACAA
>NZ_VKHS01001241.1 GCF_014141525.1 Streptomyces calidiresistens | reverse complement strand
GCCCCCGCCCGCCGGCTCGTCGCCGACCTGGAGGCGCGCGGTCGCACCGCCGTCGTCGTCCTGTGCGACGGGCGGCCGGCAGGGGTGCTCGGGCTCGCCGACCGGCTGCGCCCCGACGCCCCCGGCGCCGTCGCCGACCTCGCCGCCCTGACCGGCTCCCGCCCGCTGCTGATCACCGGTGACAACCCCGGCGCCGCCGGCCCCGTGGCCGCCGAGGCCGGCATCGACCCGGACCGGGACGTGCGGGCCGGGCTGCTGCCCGCCGACAAGGTCGCCGCCGTGCGGGAACTGGAGGCGGCCGGCCGGCGCGTGTTGGTGATCGGTGACGGCGTCAACGACGCGCCCGCGCTGGCCGCCGCGCACACCGGCGTCGCCATGGGACGGGCCGGCTCCGACCTGGCCGTGGAGACCGCCGACGCGGTCGTGGTCCGCGACGAACTCGCCGCCGTGCCCACCGCCGTGGCGCTCTCCCGCCGGGCCCGCCGACTGGTGGTGCAGAACCTGGTGATCGCCGGGTTCTTCATCGTCGTCCTGGTCACCTGGGACCTGGTCGGCCACCTGCCGCTGCCGCTCGCCGTGGCCGGCCACGAGGGCTCCACCGTGCTGGTCGCCCTCAACGGCCTGCGGTTGCTGCGCGAGTCGGCGTGGCGCGACGCCCGCCCCGAAACCGTCCCCGCGCCGGCGACGACCGCACCGGGAACGGCGTCGAAGACGGCGGACCGGGAGCCCGCCCGCCGGTGACGATCCGTCGCCCGTCCCGGGGCGCGGGGCGCACCCGGGACGGGCGACGGGCCGGTCGGGGGTTGATCGGGTGACCTTCCGGCGCCCGCGATGCCCCGCGCATCGGCGGGAGGGGCCGATCGGGAACGATCCCCCCGACCCGACCCGATACCGGGAACGGCACCGGGGACGGGCTTGCCCGACGCCGCCGGCCGGCGCGAAGACCGCGCCCGGACCGGGGCGGGCGATCCGCCCGTCCGGCGGCCCGCCCCGGGTCCCGGGGCCGGTGCTCCTTTCCTTCGACACGCACCCGCCCCCGGGGCCGGGTTCCCCTGCTCCCCGAC
>NZ_VKHS01001240.1 GCF_014141525.1 Streptomyces calidiresistens | reverse complement strand
ACCCCACCCCGCGCAGCACGCTCGCCTGGATGCCGCCCAGCACGGGCGCGTTGATCCGCATCGGGGTGATCATCCCCGAGGAGTTGCGCACCCACAGGGTGGTGATCCGGGTGCCGCCGCCGAAGGCACTGGTCAGCCGCATCGCGGAGAAGACGTTCGGGCCCAGTTTGAAGAAGTCCCGGGTGCTCCGGAAACCGTTCCCCAGCGCCGTCCACACCTTGCCGATGTTCAGGGCCCGGGTACTGGGCGCGATGATGCCCAGGATCGCGAAGACCAGCTCGGCGACCCCCGCCCTGCCCTGCGAGAAGTCGATCGCGGTCTTGATGAGGATGGCGGTGTTCAGCGCGATGGTGAACAGGGCGAGCGGGCCGCCGACGAGGATGGCGGGGATGATCAGGATGATGGCCAGCCACTGGAGGGCCTTCCAGATCTCCTCGCAGGCGTCCACCGGCGAGGAGATGCTCGACGCGGCCGAGCGCAGCACCCGGGCGGCCTCGTTACCGGCCTCGCGCTGTCGGGCCCCGGCCTCCTCGGCCTCCCCGCGGAGCCTGCTCCGCTCGGCCTCCGCCTCGTCGTCGTCCCCCAGTCCGCGGGCGGCCTCCAGCGCGGCGTCGGCCTTGCGCTGCTCCTCGACCATCACCCCGTGATAGGTGGTGAGAGCGTCCCCGGCGTTCCGGTGGGCCTCGGCGAAGGTCTCCACGAACTTCCGCAGCTTGTTGTCGATCACGTCGCGGAGCGCGTCGGCGGTCTTGCCGACGAAGGAGCCGTCGGTGGTGTTGCGGACGTTCTTCAAACCCTCGTCCACCACCCCCGCCAGGTCGACCAGTTCCTTCTGGGAGGCGATGACCCTCTCCAGGCGGGAGGCGTCGCCGGGGGTGGGGTCGTTCGAGAGGCCGAGCACGCTCCAGTCGGTGGGACGGGGCACGGGTCTCTCTCCTCTCGGCGGGGCGGCGCGACCGGTGGGCGCCGGCGGGGCCCGTCCGGCGGATGGACGGGCCGGGACGGGAAGGGGGGCTGTGTCTTATACACATTTGACGCTGCCGACGAAGCTGACGCTGGAGTGTG
>NZ_VKHS01000124.1 GCF_014141525.1 Streptomyces calidiresistens | reverse complement strand
CGCCCGCCGGCACCCAGCCGGTGCACCCCGGGGCGCGACCGGCCGCCCCATCTTTCTCCCGAAGCGGAGCCCGATCATGACCTCTCCGGTGTTGACGACCGACGAGCCGCACGCGGCCAACCGTCGCGGCGGCAAGCCGCCCCGTTCGCCGGCGCACGCGATGCCGACCGACCGCCGTCGCCGGGACAAGCGCCTGACCGTGGCGTTCTTCCTCTCCCCCGCCCTGCTGCTGTACGGGCTGCTGGTGCTCACCCCGGTGGCCCTGGCGATGTGGTTCAGCCTCTACTCGTGGAACGGCATGGGCGGTCTGCCCAGCGACTTCGTGGGGCTGGACAACTTCCGTCGCATGCTGAGCGACCCGATCTTCCTCGGGGACCTGCGGCGCGGTGGCATCCTGATCCTGCTCTCGTTGCTGGTGCAGTTGCCGCTGGCCATGGCCCTGGCGCTGCTGCTGAACCAGCGGATGCGCGGCCGGGCGATCTACCGCCTGCTGTTCTTCGCCCCGTACGTGCTCTCCGAGGTCATCACGGCGGTGCTGTTCACCAGCATCCTCGCGCCGGACTCGGGCCTGCTCAACCACGTGCTGGGCTCCATCGGACTGGAGTCCCTGCAGCGGGCGTGGCTGGCCGACCCGGACACCGTGCTGATGGCCCTGTTCGCCGTCATCACGTGGAAGTTCTTCGGCTTCTACACGATCCTCTACCTGGCCGGGCGGCAGAGCATCCCGCACGAGCTGAACGAGGCGGCCTCGCTGGACGGCGCGAGCCCCTGGCAGCAGTTCCGGCACATCACGCTGCCGCTGCTGGGCCCCACCATCCGGATCAGCGTCTTCCTGTCGGTCATCGGCACCATCCAGCTCTTCGACCTCGTGTGGGTGATGACCCGCGGCGGCCCGGTGCGCTCCTCCGAGACGCTGGCCGTGACGATGTTCGACTTCGGTTTCCAGCGTTACCAGTTCGGCTACGCCAGCGCGTTCAGTGTGGCGATGTTCGTGATCAGCATGGTGTTCGCCCTGCTGTACGTGCGCTTCGTGATGCGTCGTGACACGCAGGGCGCCATGACCACCATGGGAGGGGCGAAGTGAACCACCGCCGCAACACACTCCTCGTCGGGGTCTCCCGACAGCTCCTGGCGCTGGGCCTCGCCGTCCTGATCGTCGGGCCGCTGCTGTTCGCCGTCCTCGGCGGCTTCAAGGACAGCGCCCAGCTCTCGCAGAACCCCTTCGGTCTGCCCTCGCCGTGGCGACCGGAGAACTACGGTGACGTGCTGGCCTCCGACACCTTCTGGCGGCAGGTCTTCAACAGCATGCTGATCGGTGTCGTCACCACGGTGCTGGTGGCGGGGCTGGGGGCGATGGCATCCTTCGTCTTCGCCCGCTACGCCTTCCGCGGGCGCGAGGCCTTCTTCATGCTCTTCACCGTGGGCCTGATGTTCCCCTTCGCGGCGGCGATCCTGCCGCTGTTCGTGCTGCTGCGCTCGATCGGCCTGCTGGACAACTACCTGGGCGTGATCCTGCCGCAGGTCGCCTTCGGCCTGCCGATCACGATCATCATCCTGCGCGGCTTCTTCCGGGAGATCCCGCGCGAGGTGGAGGAGGCCGCGATCCTGGACGGCTGCTCGCCGTTCGGGTTCTTCTTCAAGGTGCTGCTGCCGATGGCCCGCCCCGCGCTGGCGACGGTGTCGGTGCTGGCGATCGTGGCGAGCTGGAACAACTTCTTCCTGCCGCTGGTGATGTTCACCGACCCGAGCCTGTGGACGCTGCCGCTGGGCGTGCAGCAGTTCCAGGGGCAGTACGCCTCGGACACCGCCCGGGTGATGGCCTACCTGGTGCTGGCCATGCTGCCCGCGCTCGCCTTCTACGCGGTGGCGGAGCGCCACCTGGCGGGCGGTCTGACGGCGGGTGCCACCAAGGGCTGAGCCGTCCCCCCGGGGAGCCACCGGCCCCCGGTCCGGATCGCGCGTCGCGCGGCCCGGGCCGGGGGCCGGCGCCGTGTGCGGCGCCGGATGGGGAACCCCCGGCACGCCGTGTCGGACCCGGCGGGACCGTGCCCGGCGTGCGCGGCCGGCCCGTGATCGGGACCGCCGGGCCACGGCGCCGGGCGGGCGAGCCCCGCAGCCGTGCGCAGTGGCCCCCGCCGGGCGCACCGGGCGCACCGGGCACGGCGCCGCGGAACTCAGATCTGGTTCAGGCCGCCGTCGACGTACAGGCTCGACCCGGTGACGAAGCCGCTCTGGTCGGAGGCGAGGAAGGCCACCGCGGCGGCGACCTCCTCCGGCCGCCCGAGCCGGCCCAGCGGCACCTGCGCGGCCAGGTGCTCCCGGAAGCCGGCGGCCTGCTCCGGATCGGGGACGAGCCCGGAGAGGCCGGGGGTGTCGGTCGGGCCGGGCGTGACGGTGTTGACCCTGATGCCGCGCCCCCGCAGTTCGTTGGCCCAGGTCCGGGCGAACGAGCGGACGGCGGCCTTGGAGGCCGCGTACACGCCGAACGCCTCCGTGCCGACGTCCGCGTTGGTGGAGCCGTTCAGGATCACCGAGGCGCCGTCGTTGAGCAGGGGCAGCACCTTCTGGACGGTGAACAGCGTGCCCCGGACGTTGATCCCGAAGAGGGTGTCGAAGTGCTCCTCGGTGATCCGCTCCAGCGGCATGAACTCGGCGACGGCGGCGTTGGCGAACAGGACGTCCAGGCCCCGCCCCCGGTCGTGGATCGTGTCGTGGAGCCGGTCCAGGTCGGCCGGGTTCGCGATGTCGGCGGTCACCGCCGTGACCGCCGACGGGCCGATCGCCTCCACGGCCGCGGCGAGTTCGGCCCCGCGCCGCCCGGTGACGACCACGTGCGCGCCCTCCGCCGCCAGTCGCGCGGCCGTGGCCAGGCCGATACCGCTGCCGCCCCCGGTGACCAGGGCGGTTCTTCCTTCGAGCAGTCCCATGTCGATGACCTCCGTCGACTTCCGTATCGATCGATGCAGAAGTCGAACCGTAGCACTTCCGCAGCGATCGATGCGGAAGGGGTAGACTGCGGGGGTGGGGAAGAGACAGAGCGGCCCGATCGGCCGACCGCGGGGCTTCGACACCGACGAGGCCCTCGAACGCGCCATGCTGGTCTTCTGGGAGCACGGCTACGAGGGGGCCGGCCTGGCCACGCTGACCAGGGCCATGGGCATCTCCACCACCAGCATGTACGCGGCCTTCGGCAACAAGGAGGAGTTGTTCCGTAAGGTTCTGGAGCGCTACACCGAGGGGCCGAGCGCGTACCTGGCCCGGGCGCTGGAGGAACCGACCGCCCTCGGGGTCGCCCGCGCGCTCCTGGCCGGCACCGTCCGCACCACCACCCGCCCGGCCCATCCCGCCGGATGTCTGGGCGTCCAGGGGGCGCTGGCCGTGAGCGACTCCGGACAGGGGGTCCGCGACCTGCTCGCCGCCTGGCGCAACGACGGCTGCACCCGGGTCCGGGAGCGGTTCCAACGGGCCGTCGACGAGGGCGACCTGCCCCCGGACACCGATCCGGGACTCCTGGCCCGCTACGTCACCACCCTGGCGTTCGGCATCGCCGTGCAGGCCGCGAGCGGTGTCGACCGGGAGGAGCTCCGGGCCATGGCGGACGCCGCCCTGGGCAACTGGCCGATCCACCCCTGAGGGCCGTCCGGCGCCCGGCCCCCGGGCATCCGCCCCATCGGCCCGGGTCCAAAAGGGCACACCCGCGCGCCCGACGAGGCGGGTGGGCCGGGAGTTGCCGCGACGGTGCAGCGAGGTGAACACCCGCATCGGCTCCTGACCTCCCGGATGCACCCGCGCGATCCCGGAACCACCGCCCACGTCTCCTCCCACGAGGCCAACGCCGCGTCGCGGTCGCCGAGGGTGAACATCTCGGCCGCCTTAATCAATAATTCCTGGCCGGACTCTGCATTCGGTGGTCGACCCGCCCCCTTGTGGATACCGCGTACTCCTGTGATATCGCACCGTCGACGAGCCGTCACTCTTTATGACTCCACGAGTTCAACGCCAGTAGAAGTTCAACCGCACAGCATAATTTATGGGACCCGGTTTCCCTGCCCGGACGGGGGTGAGAATTTGATCGACAGCCGACCGGGAGGACGAAGAATGGTCGGCCCCTCAGGGAAGCCGCCGGGAATGACGGTTCGCGGGGAGAGCAGGGATTGCCTAAATCGCTACCCATTGGGACGCGGACACAATGAGACGAAATTTACAGAAAATGCACCTGGTCGACGAATGTGGCCCACCGGCACTCGGGGACGACCGGATCGCGGGTTCCCGGATCGATGCCCTTCCGAGCCGAGAGCCGGAAGGAAGGATGGAAATCGAGCGCAATTTTTATTCTCTGAAGACCTGGACCTCAATGAGGAAGTTCTTCGGACAGGCCCGCGCCACGGAGTTGATCCGTGGCCTTCCGGAAGGGGGAACTTCCCACACCACGGAGACAGCACTCGGCGCGTTGAGACCAGCAGTGGGCCACGGTGGCGATCCAGCTACGACAACCCCCACCAGGATCTACGTCAACAAATCACCTGAAATCTCCAATATTTCACAATAGACGGGATTCAAGAAGACGCTGCCATGCCGTTTGAATGTGAGCCTCCGTGAAGAGGCGCTCTTTTCGGTGGTTCCACGCCCTGATGCACGCCGTTACCGACTCAGGACTCGGCGGAGGCGGCACAAGTTCTTCGGCAGCAAAAAGCACGGTACTCAAAAGCTCCATCCCGAATGCATCTTCGAAACCCGTTGTCAGGGCTTCGAACCTGGCCGCAGCTTCTTCGAACCCCGGGTGCTGTTTCAGAAATTGTTCAGCCTCATTGACGGAATCTTTATTGAGCTCCAAAATCGCCTGGGCCCCGCTCGTGCCATCACCAAAACCTGTGACGAAGTGGCCTTCCATCGCGGAGACCGCTCTGTCCAGGGGCTGCGAGTACGGACCATAGAGACCCTTCTCGAACCGAAGCCCCAACGGTAGGTGTAGCTTCTGCAGAAGGTATGCCACCTTGTGCGCTTCAAGCAGCGAAACCCGTGACTCGAATGCGAGACCACGAGAAATTCCATTCTCAACATACCGATTCAGCGCAGCGAGAAAAGCTGCGCGCTCACGCGTCATTTCGGGCGCCGGGGTGGCATTTGGCATTGATGACGCATTGGGAGTTCCCAAAGGCGAGTAAACACGGACTTCGACCCCGGGAACCGTTCCCAAAGCTTGGCGAATCATTGGCTCTACTTCGTTCCAGGAGAGTCCACCGTTTCCGCACCCGAGAGGTGGAACTGCGATGGAATTGATCCCGCGCTCAACGATTTCATCACGCAGCGCCACGAGCCCCGAGGCGATGTCCTCGATCCGTGACGGCGCACGCCAGTGGCGCTTTGTCGGAAAGTTGATGATGAACCTCGGGCCGCTTACTTGTCCGACCTCGTGCACATGCATCCGGCCGACCATGACATCGCCACGGTCACAAGACGCTTTGTAATCCTTGAAGTTCTCCGGATAGGCCCGCTTGAACTGCAAGGCGATGCCCTTGCCCATGACGCCCACGGTATTGACCGTGTTAACAAGGGCATCGACATCTGCCAGAAGCAGGTTGCCGGTGCCGCGCGTGATCATCGCTGTCCTTCCCTGGAGCTTGTTCGTTGCCGCTCGGTCAGTAATACCACTTGGGTCTGACGCTCACCGGAAGTTTCGCCCCCGCCTCTCCCAGTAGGTGCCGTACCTGCTGGGCATGATCATGATCATAGGTCGCCACCTCGTGCAAAGCTGTCACGGGCAGATGTCCATACACCAGGAGCTCCGCCATGCGCCGGCGCATGCGATCGCCGTCGTCCGCCGTGTTCGCCCAGTACGGTGCGGCCATGATCTCCCAGTCGACGACACTCGGCATCATGCTCAAGTCCGTGAAGTGCCTGGTGATCTCGCTTGCACAGTTCCCATCGCTGAACACGTAGGGTCTGTGGGACTCCTGGACACCGCTGACAGACGTGACCAGGTAGACAAGGGGAGGCTGCCCGTCCTGGTAGGTCGCCACACCGCCCCGGCTGATCACGTAGAGCATGGGTGACCGGGGGGCGAAGTAGAACGGGACATAGTCAGCTGGACAACCATATGGCGGGACAGTGATCCGTCGCGTCCGCCGTTCGGCTTTGACTGCCCTGTCTCCGCATTCTCTCAGCACGCCTCCTCGGCTCTGCATGACGGTGTCCGAGACCAATTGCTTCTCGGCAAGGATGTCACACAGGTTGCGTACATGCGTGAAGTGGAACAGTTCTCGTTCCCCAACGTTCGTCACAAGAGGTGAGTAGACCACAGTTGTGGTTGTCGAAGTCGGCTGTTTGCCCGTTAACCATAGCTTCTGGTAATGCACTTGACGGTGACCTTCGACAGCAACAGCAGCGGATGTTGTCGTACCCGGAGACACGCCCCCAGCGGCGACGACGGACCCCGTTCCCGCCCGGGACTTCCTTATCCACAAGGTCCGCCTCGCCACAGAGGGGACTGCCGACCGCTGGCCCTCTTGGTGGCACCGGGCCAGGGCGCGATGCTCCACAGATGATCGAGGCCCAGTACCGAATCCGGGTTACCCGGCCATGGGGCAGCAGGCTCCGAACCCGCCCGGATCACGTGAGACATTGCCACCTGGTGAGCAACCCTCGCCTGACGCACCACGAGGTTTCCCTCGCCTCCCGGTACCGGGCAAACGGCATGGCGGAGCGCCCCGGGGCCGGCGGTCAGCGGGCGGTCGGGGCGGGGTCGAAGAGGGTGCCCATGGCCGCGAGGACGGAGGGGGCCACCCGGTAGTACACCCAGGTGCCGCGTCGCTCGCAGGTCAACAGCCCTGCCTCGCGCAGCTTCCTCAGGTGGTGACTGACGGTCGGCTGCGAGACACCGACGTCGGAGATGTCACAGACACAGGCCTCCCCACCGGGGTGGGAGGCCACCGCCGAGAACAGGCGCAGCCGCACCGGGTCGCCGAGCGCCTTGAACATCGCGGCGGCGCGCTCGGCCTCCTCGGCCTCCAGGGGCCGCTGGGCCAGCGGCGGGCAGCACGGGACGACGTCCCCGGCGGGCGGGTTCGCGTCGGCCCCGGGGCCCGTCGGGATCTGCACGATGGTCATACCCCCATGGTGTCACCCCGGCTCCCGAACGCCCCCGGGTTCGGCGGCTTCGGTGGTGACCTCCGCAGCCGCCGACGGATGGGGGACGGGGGTTCGCACTCCCACCCACTGATTCGATGTACATCAATATTGACATCCGCCAACGCAAGGGTCAGGATGGCCAAGAAGGCATTGACATACGTCGATACAGGCAGGTGGAATTACCTGCCCGGAGGGAGCTCCGATGAGTACAGCCGCCCGGGCCGTCACCACCCCGGCAGCCGCAGCGACCGCAGCCACCGACCCGGGGGACCCCGGCGACCGCCCCGTGGTCGTCGTCGGTGCCGGCCCCATCGGTCTGGCCGCCGCCGCGCACCTGCTCGACCGGGGTCTGCGCCCGCTGGTGCTGGAGGCCGGCGACGGACCCGGCCACGCCGTGAGCGGCTGGGGGCACGTCCGGCTCTTCTCCCGCTGGGCGGAGGTGATCGACCCCGTCGCCGAGAAGCTGCTCACCGCCCGGGACCCCGGGTGGGTCCGCCCGGACGACACGGCGTACCCCACCGGCGCCGAGTGGGTCGAGCACTGGCTCCGGCCGCTCGCCGACACCCTCGGCGACCGCGTGCGGTACGGCAGCCGGGTCACCGGCGTCGCCCGCGCCGGGCGCGACCTGACCGTGGACGCCGACCGCGCCGCGCAGCCCTTCGTCGTACAGGTCGAGCGGGCCGACGGCGGCGAGGAGCGGATCACGGCCCGGGCCGTCCTGGACGCCTCCGGCACCACCGGCACCCCCTCGCCCCTGGGCGCCAACGGCCTGCCCGCCCTCGGCGAGCGCGCCGCCGCCGACCGGGTCGTGTACGGCATCCCCGACCTGCGGGACCCGGCCGTCCGCGCCCGGTACGCCGGCCGCACCACCGCCGTCGTCGGCTCCGGCGCCTCCGCCTTCACCGTGCTCGCCGCCCTCGCCGAACTCGCCCGGGAGGCCCCCGGCACCCGGGCGGTGTGGATCCTGCGGCGCGGGCTGGGCACCGACACCTTCGGCGGCGGGGAGGCCGACCAACTCCCCGCGCGCGGCGCGCTCGGCCTGCGCGCCCGGGCCGCCGTGGAGGCGGGCACGGCGACGCCGCTGACCGGCTTCCGGATCGCCGCCGTGGAACGCGCCGGGGACGGCACCGACCGGCTGGTCCCGGTCGCCGAGGACGGCCGGCGGTCCGAGCCGGTGGACTCGGTGGTCGCCGTGACCGGCCTGCGCCCCGACCTGTCCTTCCTCTCCGAGGTGCGGCTGGGGCTGGACGAGCGCCTGCGGGCCCCCGTCGCGCTGGCCCCGCTCATCGACCCCAACGTCCACTCCTGCGGCACCGTGTACCCGCACGGCGCGGAGGAGCTGTCCCACCCCGAGGGCGACCTGTACCTGGTGGGGATGAAGAGCTACGGCCGCGCGCCGACCTTCCTCGCGATGACCGGCTACGAGCAGGTGCGGTCGGTGGCCGCCGAGTTGGCGGGGGACCGGGAGGCCGCCCGGCGGGTGGAGTTGGTACTGCCCGAGACGGGGGTGTGCGGCGGGTCGGGGCTGTTCGACGAGCCGGCCGCCGTCGAGGGGACCGGGGACGGCGGGGAGGCCGCGGCCGGCGGGTGCTGCGGGGCGCCGGTGACGGTCGGCGGTCCCGGCGGCGGGTCCCCGGCCCGGGGCGGCTGCTGAGTCCCCGTCCGCGCCGCCCCCACGGGGGTGGGACGGCGCGGACGGGAGCGGCGGGCACCGGGCCGGCGGCACCGGCCCGGTCAGCCGCCGGGAACGCGCAGCAGGGCCGCCCAGAGGGTCAGCCCCGGCCCGAAGGCGAGCGCGACGGCGTGGGCGCCGGGTACGAGCCCGCCGCGCCGTCGCAGGTGGTCCAGCACCAACAGCACCGTGGCCGAGGAACAGTTCCCGTAGTCGTTCAGGACCGCCCGGGAGGACGCCAACGCCGACTCCGGGAGACCCAGTTCGTCCCGCACGGTGTCCAGGATCCGGGGCCCGCCGGGGTGCACCGCCCAGCCGACCGGGTCCCGGAGGGCCACCCCGTTGCGCGCCAACAGGTCCTCCACGACCGGCCGCACGTGCTTGGCCAGCACGTCCGGGACCTCCGGGGCCAGCCCCATGCGGAACCCCAGATCGGTGATCCGCCAGGTCATGTGCTCCCCGGTGCCGGCGTCGGTGTGGGAGGCGAGATCCACCACCTCCAGGGGAGGACCGGCCGCCCCCGGAGCCGGCGCGACCGGGGCGTCGTCCGGCACGGAATCACCCGGGCGCACCACCACCGCGACGGCGGCGTCCCCGAACAGCGCGTGGGTGACCACCTGTTGGGGGTCGGTGGTGGGCGGCTGGAGGTGCAGGGAGGTCAACTCCGCGCAGAGCAGCACCGCCGCCCGCCCCCGGGCCAGCACGTAATCGCTCACACTGCCCAGGCCGGGCAGCGCCGCGTAGCAGCCCATGTGGCCGACGAGCAGCCGGCGGGTGTCCGGGCGCAGGCCCAGGGAGGCCGCCACCCGGATGTCCGGGCCGG
>NZ_VKHS01001239.1 GCF_014141525.1 Streptomyces calidiresistens | reverse complement strand
GGGGTGGGAGGCGACGGTTTCGGGGGTGCCCTTGCCGCCGCGCAGGCCGGCGGTGATCAGGTGGTAGGTGTCTCGGCGGTAGGTCTCGGCGCAGGAGGGGCAGCGGGTGGCGCGGCGGTTGTTGCAGCGCACCAGGAGGTGTCCGGCGGGCAGGTCGGTGGAGTCGAGCCGTCGCAGGGCGGGGCCGATCTCGCCGGTGGTCGTGTCGAGGGTGTGGTCGGTGCGGTGGCCCTCCAGGCGGATGGGGCGACGGCAGCCGCCGAGGGAGGAGAGCTGTCGGGCGAGGGCGGGGAGAGTGCCCAGGGAGGCGAGGAATCGCAGTTCGGGCAGCGGCGGGGGCGTGGTGCGGGGGATGATGGTCGTGCTCCTTCGCGGCGGTTGTCGTGAGGGGGTGCGCTCCCGGGGCGGCGGATGCTTGGCGGTATCGAGGCCGCCCCGGGATGCCGACTCAGTGGCCTACTCGTCTAGTCATGTGAGGTCGAGAAGATCTCGACGCCGGAGCGGGTGCCGGAGTCGATGGCGGGGGCGAGGAAGGTGTCGGCCAGGTAGAAGCCGAACAGGGCCAGGGCGAGGGCGACCCACAGGCGGACGCCGAGGAACTTGATCACGCCCCAGGCGATGACGCCCAGGACCAGGACGAGGGGCAGGGTGACGGTCACGTCGGGATCTCTCCTGTCGGATCAGACGGCGGAGCAGCGGTGGGTACGGGCCGCGAGTTCGGCGGCGGAGCGGGTGTCGTACTCGGCGGAGAAGCCGCAGCGCGGCGCGGTGCACGCGGTGGTGTGCTTCTCGCGGCCCCGGTTGTCGGTGGCGGTGCCGACGCGGACCGGGCCGTAGCGGCCCACCTGGCGGAAGAGGGTCACGGCGGTTGTCCTCTCGATCAGTGGAGTCGGGCGAGGAGGGCGTCGGCGATCGGCACGGGGACGCCGAGCCGGGCCCGCAGGGTCGGGGCGTCGATGGGGTGGCCGGTGCGGTTCAGGTGGTCACCGGCGACCTTCCGGGCGTGCTCGACCAGGGCGGCCGGTACGGGGACCGGAGCCGGTTCGGTCGGGGCGGGAAGGGTCG
>NZ_VKHS01001238.1 GCF_014141525.1 Streptomyces calidiresistens | reverse complement strand
CTCCGACCCGTCCCCCGCCACACCCCCCGGATGGGACGAGATGCCCGACTGGGAGAAGCGGTACCGCGCGCCGCGCGTCGGCTTTCCCGAGTGGGCCGAGGACGCCCCCGACCGCTCGCTCTTCGTCTCCAACGTCGGCGGCACCTTCGAGCTGTACACCTGGGACCGCGCCTCCGACACCCGCCGGCAGGCCACCGACCGCCCCAACGGCACCGTCGACGGCACCCTCACCCCCGACGGCTCCCACCTGTGGTGGTTCGACGACACCGACGGCGACGAGTTCGGTGTCTGGCGCCGGCAGCCCTTCACCGGCGGCCCCGACGAGACCGCCGTGCCCGGCCTGGCCCCCGCCTGGTCCGCCGGCCTGGCCCTCGGCCGGGACGGCACCGCCGTGGTGGGCCGGATGACCGAGGAGGAGGGCACCACCGTCCACGTGGCGCCCGCCGACGGCGAACCCGTGGAGATCTACCGCCACCGCGAGTCCGCGGGGGTCGGCGACCTGTCCCGGGACGGGCGGCTGATCGCCCTGGAGCACACCGAGCACGGCGACACCATGCACGCCGCCCTGCGCGTCGTCGACCGCGAGGGCCGCACCGTCGCCGAACTCGACGACACCGAGGGGGGCACCGAACCCCTCGGGCTGTCGGTGTGGGGCTTCTCCCCCGTCCCCGGCGACCACCGGCTGCTCGTCGGCCACCAGCGCGGGGGCCACTGGGCACCGATGATCTGGGACCCCACCACCGGCCGTTCCGAGGAGGTCGACATCGACCTGCCCGGCGACGTGCACGCCGACTGGTACCCCGACGGTTCCGCCCTGCTCGTCGTCCACGACCACCACGCCCGCGGCGAGTTGTACCGGTGGCCGCTCGCCCCGCTCGGCGGGAGCGACGCGCACGGCGGCACGGCCGGCACCGGCGGTCCCCTGGAGCGGCTCGACACCCCCGCCGGGTCGGTGTTCGGGGCCGGCGCGCGCCCCGACGGGACGGTGGAGTACCTGTGGTCCTCCGCCGCCGAGCCGCCCCGGGTGTGCTCCACCGCCGGCGGGGTCGTCCTGCGGGCCCCCGGCC
>NZ_VKHS01001237.1 GCF_014141525.1 Streptomyces calidiresistens | reverse complement strand
GGGCCCCCCTGGATCCGGCACAGGTGCGGATGGACCTGCTGCTGCTGATCGTCGCGGTGACCGGCATCTCGCTCTCCGGTCCCCTGGTCGCCGCCACCGCCGCCCCCGCCCTGGCCATCGCCTTCTGGCGCAACGCCATGGCCGTGGCCGGCCTCACCCCGCTGGTGCTGTTGCGCCGCCGCCTGCGGGCGGAGATCGCCGGCATGGGTCGCCGCAACCTGCTGCTCACCCTCGCCGGCGGCGTCGCCCTCGCCGCCCACTTCGCCCTGTGGCTGCCGAGCCTGCGGATGACCTCCGTCGCCTCCTCGGTGGCCCTGGTCACCACCACCCCGATCTGGGTGCAGGTGTTGTTGCGCCTGCGCGGCCGTCGACCGCCGGCCGCCGTGTGGCTGGGCTCGGCGGTCGCCTTCGCCGGCGTGCTGCTGCTGACCGGCGTGGACCTGACCGTCTCCGCGCGCGCCCTGGCCGGGGACGCCCTGGCCCTGGCCGGCGGGTTCATGGCGGCGGTCTACATGCTGATCGGGGCCGAGGTTCGGCGCACCACCGGCACCACCGGCTACACCTTCGTCTGCTACGGCGCCACCTCCGTGGTGCTGCTGGCCGCCTGCGTGGCGGCCGGAACCCCACTGACCGGCTGGGACACCGTCACCTGGCTGAAGCTGCTGGCCCTCACCCTCACCGCGCAGATCCTGGGCCACTCGGTGCTCAACCGGGTGGTGCGCGGGCTGGGCCCCTCGGTCACCTCGACGGCGATCCTGCTGGAGGCGCCGGGCGCGGCGGTGATCGCGGCGGTGTGGCTGGGTCAGTGGCCGCCGCTGCTCACCTGGGGCGCCCTGGTGGTGATCCTGGTGGGGCTGGTGCTGGTGATCCGGGCCGAGCGCGCTCCCGCCGCGCCGGTGCCCCCGGCACCCGGCGCGGCGCCCACCGGCCCGTAGGGTCGGGGGCATGCGCAGCGACGGCACCGGCTCCCCCGAGGACGCCCCCGGCCCGTTCGGTTTCCCCGATCCGGCGGCGACGCCCGGCACCGGGGGCCTCCCCGGTTTCCCCGGCGTCCCGGCCGGTGGGGACG
>NZ_VKHS01001236.1 GCF_014141525.1 Streptomyces calidiresistens | reverse complement strand
GCGTCCCCTCCGCCGCCCCGCCCGGCGGCGCGGCGTCGAACGACGGCCCGCGCCGCATCGACCCGCTCGCCCGGCTGCGCCGGCCGGGGGACCCGGTCTGCGACGTCCACCTGACCGGCACGGTCTTCCTCGACATCGTCTTCACCGGCCTGGACGGCGCCCCGGTGCGCGGCACCGAGACCTGGGCCCGCGGCATGGGGTCCTGCCCCGGTGGGGTCGCGAACATGGCCACCGCGCTGGCCCGGCTGGGACTGCGCACCCGTCTGGCGGCGGCGTTCGGCGACGACCGGTACGGCGAGTACTGCTGGGAGACGCTGGAGCGCGACGAGGGCATCGACCTGTCCCCCTCCCGGGTGCTGCCGGGTTGGCACTCCCCGGTGACCGTCTCGATGGCGTACGAGGGCGAGCGCACGATGGTCTCGCACGGCCACGTCCCGCCCGTGTCGTCGACCGCCCCGGTCGACGGGCGGGACCCCGACCCGGCGCGCGCCTGCGTCGCCTCCCTCGCCCCCGGCGAACCGCAGGAGTGGATCGCGCGGGCGGCCGGGGCGGGCTCGCTGGTCTTCGCCGACACCGGCTGGGACGACACCGGTCGCTGGGACCTCGCGTCGCTGGACGGCCTGGAGCACTGCGCCGCCTTCCTGCCCAACGCCGGGGAGGCCATGCGCTACACCCGCACCGACTCCCCGCACCGGGCGGCGCGGGCCCTGGCGGAGCACGTCCCGCTGGCGGTGGTCACCATGGGGGCCCGGGGCGCGGTGGCCGCCGACGCCGGCACCGGGGAACTGCTGGAGGTGCCCGCCCTGCCGGTGACGGTGCTGGACCCCACCGGCGCGGGGGACGTCTTCATGGCGGGGTTCGTGACCGGCACCCTCGCCGGATGGCCCCCGGCCGACCGGCTCGCCTTCGCCGCGCTGACCGCCGGTTTGTCGGTGCAGGAGTTCGGTGGCTCGCTCTCGGCGCCCTGCTGGGACCAGGTCGCGGCCTGGCGCCGCCGCACCCTGCGGGCGGGGGGCGCCCCGGCACGCTACGACTTCCTGGACGAGCTGATCGCGGACGTGGAGCCGGGGGCGGG
>NZ_VKHS01001235.1 GCF_014141525.1 Streptomyces calidiresistens | reverse complement strand
GGGCTCGGCGGACGGAAGGGGACGGGTCCTCATCCCGCTCATGGGGTGACCTCCTCGGCGGTGGGACGGTTGGCGGTGGCGGGACGGTTCGCGGGCCCCTCGCCGGAGGTCCGATCGTCGGCGCCGGAGGGGCGACCGGTCAGCCGCAGGAAGACCTCGTCGAGGGTGGGGCGGCGCAGTCCGATGTCCTCCACGGCCGTGCCCCGCTCGTGGAGTTCCCGGGTGACCCCGGTCAGCGCGGCCATCCGGTCCCGGACGGGGGCGTGCACCCGCAACTCGTCCTCCTCGACCACCGGCTCGGCGTCCGCGGTGATCCGGATCAGGACGGCGAGGGCGGTCGGCAGGTCGGCCGGCTCGCGGACGACGACCTCGATCCGGTCGCCCCCGACGGCCCGCTTGAGGCCGGTGGGGGTGTCCTCGACCACCTTGCGCCCGTGGTCCACGAGCGCGATCCGGTCCGACAGGCGGTCCGCCTCGTCCAGGTAATGGGTGGTCAGCACCACGGTGGTGCCGCCGCGCACCAGCTCGCGGACGGTTTCCCACACCTCCATCCGGCCGCGCGGGTCCAGGCCGGTGGTCGGTTCGTCGAGGAAGAGCACCTCGGGGGCGAGGATCATGCTCGCCGCCAGGTCCAGACGGCGGCGCATCCCGCCGCTGAACGTGGCGGGCGCGCGGTCGGCGGCCTCCGTGAGGTCGAACCGTTCCAGCAGTTCATCGGCGCGGCGTCGGGCCCGCCGGGCGTCGAGGTGGAAGAGACGGCCGAACATCTCCAGGTTGCGGCGGGCGGGGAGGATCTCGTCCACCGCCGACTCCTGGCCGGTCAGTCCGATGCGCCGGCGTACCTCCCGGGGAGCGGTGACGACGTCGTGACCGGCGACCACCGCGCGCCCGGCGGTGGGACGCAGCAGGGTCGTGAGGATGCGGACGCAGGTGGTCTTGCCCGCGCCGTTGGGGCCCAGGAGGCCGAGGACGGTGCCCCGGGGCACGGCCAGGTCGAGGCCGTCGAGGGCGACCTTGTCGCCCCAGCGCTTGGTGAGTCCTTCGGCCAGCACCGAGTAGCCCCTGCCCTGTCTCTTA
>NZ_VKHS01001234.1 GCF_014141525.1 Streptomyces calidiresistens | reverse complement strand
GCCCCGATCTCCCCCGACGGGCCCGCCGATGCCGTCGCGAACGGTCGGCCCGGCAGTACCATGGCGCGGTGGACGGCGGCCCGACCGGGGACCGCGGACGCGGGACGAGGCGAAGGGAGGCGACCCGTGGAGAACTGGGTCGTGACCCTGCTCGTGGTCCTGGGCGTGATCGCGGTCGCCACCGCGGCGGTGGCCGTCGTCCTGGTCACCAAGCTGGTGCGCGCCTACCGGACCCTGCGGGCGGTCGGCCTGAACAGCGGCGACAAATTCGCCTTCTGGGGCGCCATCGCCTACACGATCTGGCCGGTGGACCTCCTCCCCGATCCGATCTACCTGGACGACATCGGGGTGCTGCTGGCCGCGTTGACCCGACTGGGGATGTCCGCGCGCGACGCCCGGCGCAAGCGGGCGGTCGGACCCGGCCGCGAACCCTCCGCCTCCGCCCCCTCCCGGGACTGACGAACCGTCCCGGCGGGACCGGCCCGCGCGCTGTTCGGACACCGCTGACGGACACCGACGGGGAAGGGGAGGCGCCGTGGCCCGGGACACCGGCCGGATCGTCACCGCACGCCTGGCGCTGTGCCGCCCCGTGATCGGCGACATTCCCGCCCTCCTCGACCTCCACCGCGACCCCCTGGCCTGCGCGCACAACCCCTCGGACGCGCTGGCGGACCGGGAGGCGGCGATCTCCCGGTACATCGAGTGGGACCGGTGTTGGCGGGTCTTCGGCCACGGTTACCGAACCGTTCGGTTCCTCGACGACCCCACCGTGATCGGTTTCTGCGGGCTGAAGCCGAGCCGGGTCGCCGGGGTGCCCGTGCTGAACCTCTTCTACCGGTTCTTCCCCGCCCACTGGGGCCGGGGAGCGGCCTCGGAAGCGGCGGCGGCCTCGGTGCGGTGGGGAGCCGAACGGATGCCGCGGTTGCCCGTCGTGGCCCGGATCCGCCCCGCCAACACCGCCTCGCGACGGGTGGCGCTGCGGGCGGGCCTGGTCCACGTGCCGCACGCGCGGACCTCGGGACCGGACGGACCGGAGGACCTGTACGCGCCGCCCCCCGGGGGCCCGCTCACCCCCTTCC
>NZ_VKHS01001233.1 GCF_014141525.1 Streptomyces calidiresistens | reverse complement strand
GTCCCATGGGGCGCGCGGCGCCGTGGCCGCGCGCCCCGTGGGACTCCCGCACCACGCCGCGCGGACGCCCCGGTGTCGGCGCGGCACGCCGCGGGGAGCGGCCCCCGGGCTCCCCGGCCCGCGCGTTCCGGCGCTCCCGCACGCCGTTCCCGCGCCGGCGCGGAAGCCGGAGGGGAATGCGGCGGGAACGCCGGAATGCGGGGGGCGTGCGCCTATCCTTCCCCTATGACGACACACCGCGAGCCCGGTCCGGGCACCGACGGCGCGACGTCGCGGCCGCGCTGGCGGGCCGGTGACCACATCCTGTGGCGCTACCGGGCCAATGGCACGTCCGACGTGCACATCTGCCGGCCGGTGACCGTCGTCCGGGACACCCCCGAACTGCTCGCCGTCTGGCTGGCCCCCGACACCCCCTGCGTGCGTCCCCGGCTCCTGGACGGCACCCCCGTCCACCTCGAGCCGCTGGAGACCCGCTACACCAAGCCCCGCGGCCCGGTCCCGACCACCTGGAGCGGCACCGGCGTGCTGAAGCTCGCCCGCCCCGGGGACCCGTGGTCGGTGTGGCTGTTCTGGGAGCCGGGGTGGCGTTTCAAGAACTGGTACGTCAACCTGGAGGAGCCCCTGCACCGCTGGTCGGGAGGGGTGGACTCGGAGGACCACTTCCTCGACATCGCCGTCTACCCGGATCGGCGCTGGGAGTGGCGGGACGAGGACGAATTCGCCCGGGCGCTCGAGGTGGGGCTGATCGATCCCGACCGGGCCGAGGAGGTGCGCCGCGCCGGCCGCGAGGCCACCCGTCTCATCGGCCGCTGGGGCAGCCCGTTCTCCGAGCGGTGGACCGAGTGGCGCCCGGCGCCCCACTGGGCCACCCCGGTGCTGCCCACCGATTGGCACCGTCCCCCCGGCTCCCCCCGCCGGGCGACGGACCCGCGGGGGGCGGGGCGGGGTCCCGTACCTCTTGAAACGGACCCGGTACCGACCCGTAGGATCAGCCCTCATCACCACGAACACACCATCAGGAGAGGCCCCGTCACATGACCCGTCCGGTCCGTCCCCCCGGCCCGGCCGCCCCGTGCACCGC
>NZ_VKHS01001232.1 GCF_014141525.1 Streptomyces calidiresistens | reverse complement strand
GTCACCGGCACCCCCACCACCGCGCCGTTCCCGTTCCCCTCCCCGCCCCAGCGGACCTCCGAGACCGCCGTGGTACGGGCGTTGACGGCCAGATCGACCCCCACGCTGCGCCGCATTCGTTTCCCCTCCCGCAGATTCCTGATGCCCCGACCCGTGAACGGGGCCGGCGGTCCGGTGAGCGTAGCGGTCCTCGCGGGGCCGCCGGCGTGCCCCGGGTGCCGGCCGACTACCGCCGGCGGGTCCCGCGGTCGCCGTGGTTCGGCAGGTCCTTCCCGCACGTCGCGCTCTTCAGCCGCCCCGGCCGCGTTTCGGGGCCCTCGGCCGCCTGACGCCCCGCTCGGCCCGTTCGGGCCCGGGAAAAAACCGTGGACACCTCCAACCTTGAGCCTCTAGGTTTCTTCCGAGAGCTCACAGCAAAGGGAGGAGTGCGAATGCCACGGGTCGGACTCACCGCCGCCGGGCTCACCGAGGCGGCGGCGAAGATGGCGGATGAGGTCGGCCTCGACGGCGTCTCCCTCTCCGCCCTCGCCCGGCGCTTCGGGGTGCGGGACGCCAGCCTCTACTCCCACGTCCGCAACCTCCGCGAGCTGCGCGTGCGCGTCGCGCTGCTCGCCGCCGCCGAGTTGGCCGACCGCATCTCGGCGGCGATCGCCGGCCGGGCCGGGCACGACGCCCTCGCCGCCTTCGCGGACGCCTACCTGGGCTACGCCATCGACCACCCCGGCCGATACGCCGCGACCCACCTGCGTCTCGACCCCGAGGAGGTCGCCGCCACCGGCGTCGACCCGAGCGGCCCGCGCCGGGGCGCCGAACTCACCTATGCCGTGCTGCGCGCCCACGGCCTCGCCGAACCGGACCTCACCGACGCCGCCCGTCTGCTGCGCGCCACGCTTCACGGCTGGGCCCACCTCGAACGCACCGACGCCTTCTCCCACCCCCGTGACCTCCGGGAGTCCCGGACGCGCTCCATCGAGGCGCTCCACTCGCTCCTGGGCAACTGGCCGGCCCGCTCCGAGCCGGCCCGGACCGACCGATCCGATTCCGAAGGGAACCCCCGACCATGACCCCGCACCGCCCCACCG
>NZ_VKHS01001231.1 GCF_014141525.1 Streptomyces calidiresistens | reverse complement strand
GCCCGGGGGGACGGGAAGCGGGGACGGCTCCGGTCCGCGGGGCGGCCCCGGGGCTCAGCCGTCGAGGGTGACGATCATCTTCCCGGTGTTGCCGCCGTCGAGGAGGTCGAGGAAGGCGCGGGCGGCGTGGTCGATGCCGCGCACGACCGTCTCGCGGTTGTCGATCTCCCCGGAACGCAGCCAGCCCGTCATCTCCTCCAGGAAACGGGGGCGGGAGGCGTGGTGATCGCCGACGAGCATGCCCTCCAGCCGCAGGCGCTTGCCGATGACCTGCGCGAGGTTGCGCGGGGCGGCGGGCGGCTCGGTGGCGTTGTACTGCGAGATCATGCCGCAGATCACGGCCCGGCCGTGGACCCGCAGCGCACCGATCGCCGCCTCCAGGTGCTCGCCTCCGACGTTGTCGAAGTACAGGTCGATACCCTCGGGCGCGGCCTCCCGCAGACGGTCGCGCACCGGTCCGTCGTGGTAGTCGAAGGCGGCGTCGAAGCCGTACTCGCCGGTGAGCAGTCGGACCTTCTCCGGGGAGCCGGCGCTGCCGACCACGCGGGAGGCTCCCTTGAGACGGGCGATGCGACCGACCAGACCGCCGACCGCGCCGGCCGCGCCGGAGACGAAGACCGCGTCGCCGGGACGGAAGCCGCCCACCTCCAGCAGTCCCGCCCAGGCGGTGAGGCCGGGCATCCCGAGCACGCCGAGATACGCGCTCGGGGAGATGTCCCCCTTCCCGGAGGGGTCCCCGCCCGCGTCGGCGGGGATCACCGTGGCGTGGCGGGCCGGGAGGGTGGCGTACTCGCGCCAGCCCAGGTGGTGGACCACGAGCGCGCCCTCGGCGATGTCGGGGGTCCGGGAGGCGATCACCTCTCCCACCGCCCCGCCGTCCATGGGTGCATCCAGGGCGTAGGGAGCGACGTAGGACTTGACGTCGTTCATCCGTCCCCGCATGTAGGGGTCCACCGAGAGATGGAGGTTTCGGACCGTGACCTCACCCTCCCCCGGCTCCGCCACCGGGATCTCCCGCAGCGCGAAGTCCTCGGGGCGGGGTCGCCCGGCGGGGCGGGAGACCAGGTGCCAGGCACGACCGG
>NZ_VKHS01001230.1 GCF_014141525.1 Streptomyces calidiresistens | reverse complement strand
CTCCCCCGGCACCCTCCCCGGGCCCGCCGGCACGGCTCCCGCCACCGGGACGCCCGCCGCGCCGGAACGGCGCGACACCGTCCGCCTGGCCGTGGTCACCGGGGTCTTCAACCTGCTGTGGGCGACGGTGACCGTCCTCATGATCGTTCGGCCGGGCTCCTCCACCGGCGTCTGAACCGCCACGCGCCCACCCGGGTCGGCCTCAGCAGCAGCCGGGGGCCGGGGCGGCTCCCGGCAGGGACCGGCGGTTGCGGGACTCCCGGTTGCGCGCCGCCAGCAGCCCGTCCGGCGGGTAGCCGACCTCCTCCAGGGTCAGGCCGTGCGGGCGCACCACGTGCACCGCCGAGTCCCGCACCCGGGCGGCGAGCACCCGACCGGGCCACTCCGGCGCCCGGTGGCCGTCCCCGACGAAGAGCATCGCCCCGACCAACGAGCGGACCATGTTGTGGCAGAAGGCGTCCGCGACCACCGTGGCCTCCAGGATGCCGTCCGGGCGGCGCTCCCAGCGCAGCTCGCGCAGGGTGCGGATGGTGGTGGCGCCCTCCCGCCGGCGGCAGTAGGCGGCGAAGTCGTGCTCGCCCAGCAGCGGCCCGGCAGCCTCGTTCATCGCGGCCTCGTCCAGCGGGTGGTTGTGCCACAGGACGTGGTCGCGCAGCAGCGGGTCCACCCCGCCGGGGTGATCGGTGACCCGGTAGACGTACCGGCGGTGGGTGGCGGAGAAGCGGGCGTCGAAGTGCGGGGGCGCGGGCGCGGCCCGCCACACCCGCACGTCCTTCGGCAACCGGCCGGCCAGCCGGCGCACCAGGTGTTCCCCGTGCGCGGCCCACAGCTCCTCCGGCAGGTCCGTGTGGGCGACCTGGCCGCGCGCGTGCACGCCCGCGTCGGTGCGGCCGGCGACCGTCAGCTCGAAGGTCCGCCCGGTGCGGGTGACCACGCCCAGGGCGTCCTCGATCTCCTGCTGGACGGTGCGGCGGCCCCCCGGCTGCCGTGCCCACCCGGAGAAGTCGGTGCCGGCGTACGAGATGTCCAGTCGGATCCGCACGGTGCCGGGGGGCGGGGCGAAGCGGTCCCCGGTCTGTCGCTTAT
>NZ_VKHS01000123.1 GCF_014141525.1 Streptomyces calidiresistens | reverse complement strand
CCTCGCCCCCGGGCGGGGCCCCCGAGCCCTCGCCCCCGGCGGGCGGCGCGAACTCCCCGGGCGCGAAGTCGCCCATCACGGTGACGTTGGTCAGGGTCAGGGAGGGGATCGCCTCCGCCACCCCCTCGACGGCCGCCACCTCCTCGGCCACCGAGGCGTCCATCGCGGTGAACGGGTCGGCGACGATCCGCTCGCGCCGCTGCTCCTCCTCGGCGTTCGCCTCGAACTCGAAGAGCCGTCGCCCCTCGCCGCCCGCCATCACTTCCTCGGCGGAGCGCGGGGTCCGGGTGACGGTCATGTCGGTCCCCACCCCGTACAGGGAGGACAGCACGGACTCCTGGGCCCGTTGCATACCGGAGGTGACCGAACCGACCAGCACGACGAGCGCGATGCCCAGGGCCAGGCCGGAGGCGATGACCAACTGGGCCCGCCGCCGGTTCCACAACTCCCGGCGCAGATAGGTGAGAAGCATGCGGCGGACGCTAGGCCCCGGTCGTGAGGACCGGCTGAGGCCCGGATGAGAGACGGATGAGAGCGTGAACGGCCCGGGGGCCGGTGGACGTGGTGTCCATCGGCCCCCGGGTGTGGTGTCGGTTGGGGATCAGCGGGTGCGCCAGGCGTCGATGATGGTTTGTTCGGTGGTGTTGCCGTCGGTGTCGGTGAGGTGGGCGCGCAGGGAGACGGTGCCTCCGGCGGGGGGGTTGTGGACGGTGAAGGAGCGGTTGTCCTTCTTGTCGGTCGCCTTGCCGGTGACCTTGGCGGTTTTCCAGGTGTTTCCGCCGTCGAGGGAGACCTCGATGCGCAGGGTCTGGGTGTTCTTTCCGGCGGCGGCGCCGACGACGGTCAGCGGGACCTTGATCTTCTTTCCGGCCTTGGCGGTGCTGTCCAGGGCGAGCTTGGGCTGGTAGCGGACCGCGGAGATCGGCAGTTCGACGCTCTCGCCCTCCGGCGGGGCGGCCGAGTGGAAGGTGTGGGCGGTCTCCACCCGGGAACTCACCACACCGTACGGGGTCTCCGCCCGGTTGAGCGAGGTCTCCAGGCGGTAGTCGGCCGCCTCGGCGGGCACCTCCAGGACGGTGTAGTCGACCTGTTCCTCCTCGTCGATCAGTACCTCGCCGTTCCGGTACAGGGTGGTGCGGGCGGAGTCGACGGGGCTGGAGCCGTGGTGGCCCCGGCCGTCGGCCAGCGGCACCAGTTCCCCGAGGATGAGGTCACCGTCCCGCACGAAGCCCCCGGCGCCCGGGTTGGGTCCGAAGACGCCCACCTGAATCGTCTCGCTGTGCTTGCTCCCGGCGGGACGCGCCCGGTACGGGGTCCGGTACTCCGACCAGTTGTCCTCCTCGTCCCACTCCCAGAGCTCCTGCATCCACCTCTCCGCGTCACCGGCGACGTTCACCTCGACGGTGGTCGGCAGCTCGAGGGGTCGGCCAAAGCCTCCCTCGGAGCCCTCGGGCATGGTGAACACGGTCGCCGTCCGATCCGCGCTCCGGGCGGGGGAACCGAGACGGGTGGTGATCCGGGCGAAGTCCCGGCGCTCGAAGTGCCGGGTCACCTCGGTGGGCAGGCGGCCCTCCTCGCTCAGGAGGATCTGGTACTCGACGTCCTCGGACGGACGGCTCCAGTGGGCCGCCAGCGTGCCGGTGGCCTCGACGCCGTCACCGACCTCGCCGGTCTGCCCGAGCCGGACCGTGAAGTCGTTCATCGGAAGGTACGCGCCCCACGAGAGCGAGTCCTCCCACGGCTCACCGTCCTCGTCCCGCTGGATCCGCAACTCCAGCGCGGCGCTGAAGAGCTCCCCTTCCGCACGGCGGTCGTACACCGAGAGGTTCACCGGCGGAAGGTCGGCGGCCGAGTGCGTCAGCACGCTGCCATCGGTCTCCTCGTTCATCTTCCACGCCGGGTGCAGCAGCCAGGAAAGTTCCGGGTCCTCCCCGTCGGTCACCGGCTCCCAGTTCTCGTCGTACTCGGGGAACAGCATGGTGTCCACCAGCCAGTCGCCCTCGGGCACCCGGGCGACACCGACACTGCCGTCGGCGCTGTCCGGGTCCGGGAGGAGGAACTCCATCTCGTAGGTGAACGGGTCGAACGCGACCGTGTCCCACAGGGCCGTGGGCTCCCCGTCGGAGGAACGGTGATCCACCCGCACCTCGTACATGCGCGGCTCGCGGTACAGCATGCCGGCGGTCCGCACCTCCTGTCCGTCGCCGGTGGCGGTGACGAACAGGCTGTACACACCGGTGACATCCCCACCGGGGCGGGGGTCGGCGGTCACCTCGACGGCGGCGGTGCCGCCGGCCGGGACGGTGATGGTCTCCTCGGAGAGCGAGAACATCCCCTCCGGCGCCGGCTCGCCCTCCGGGCCGATCTCCTCGGTCGTCAGCTCCAGGGTGACGTCCTCTTCGCCGAGGTTGCGGTAGACCATCTCCCGGGTGATCGGGTCCGCTTCCTCGTGGGGCCAGGTCGCCGCACCGAAGCTCACCGATCCGGACTCGACGATCACGTCGGTGGCCAGGGCCCGCTCGATGTCGATCCGTCCGCTGCCCTGCCGGTGGGCGGGGGTGTCGGCCAGGCCGACGGCGGAGCCCATCAGTACCGCCTTGATCTGTTCGGCGGTCAGTTCGGGTCGTGCCTGCGCCAACAGGGCGGCGGCACCGGCGACGTGCGGGGAGGCCATCGAGGTGCCGGAGAGAGCGATATAACCGTCCTCCACGGGCTCGACCCGCTCCTCCAGCATGCTGCCCTGCGCGGCGGCGGCGGCGATGTCCACACCGGGTGCGGTCACGTCCGGCTTCAGCGCGCCGTCCCGCAGGCGGGGGCCGGAGGAGGAGAAGTCGGCGACGGTGTCGTCACGGTCCACCGCGCCCACGGTGAGCGCGGCGTCGGCGGTGCCGGGGGAACCCAGCCTTCCCCGGCCGGTGCCGTCGTTGCCGGCGGCGATCACGAAGAGGCTGTCGCTCCCGGCGGAGAGGCGGTTGACGGCCTCCTCCATGGGGTCGATCGTCATGTCCGTGTAGTCGCCGAGGCTCATGTTGATGATGTCGGCGCCCTGTTCGACCGCCCACTCCATGCCCTCGATGATCTCGGAGTCGAGGCCGAAGCCGTCGTCGTCGAGGACCTTGACGTCGAGGATGTCGGCTCCGGGGGCGACCCCGGTGAAGCGGCCGTCCGATTTGGCGCCGGTGCCGGCGGCGATGGAGGCCACATGGGTGCCGTGACCGTCCAGGTCGCCGACGTCCGGGGCGTCGGTGAAGTTGACCTGCTTGACGACCCGGTCGGCGAGGTCGGGGTGGGTGGCGTCCACGCCGGTGTCCAGGACGGCGATGGTGACGCCCTCGCCGTCCAGTCCCAGCTCCCGGGCGGCGGGTACCCCGATCTGGCCGGTGCTCTGGTCCAGCAGGGTCTGCCGCACGCCGTCCAGCGTCACGGCGCGCACGCCGGGGGCCAGCTCCGCACCCACGGTCTCCTCGTCCCCGGCCTCGACGGTCAGGGCCTCCCACACGGGAGGAGCGGTCTCCTCGGTGAGGGTGAGGGCCTCGGCGTCGATGGTGTCGAACTCGGTGCGCGCCTCGGCGTCCACCTCGGCGTGCACGGCCTCGCGGGCCCCGGCGCCGTCCTCCTCGTAGAGGACGATGACCGGCAGGCCGTCGATTCCCTCGTACTCGGGTCGGGTCAGTTCGGCGGTGTTGAACAGCCTGGAGTCCAGGGTGCCGTCGGCGACGGCGTCGAGGACATCGAGCGGCAGCACCAGGGTGCCGTTCTCGCCGGGCAGCATGCGGATCGGGATGTGCCGGCGGCCCTCGGCGGGAATCAGGCCGGTGGCCCGACCGTCGGGGCCGACCACGACACGGTCACCGGTGATCAGGGTGACGATGCGGGAGGTTCCCGCCGAGGTGGTGTCGCCGGCCGGTGGGACCGGGCCGGTCGGTCCGTCGGACGGTGCGGCGAAGGCCGGGCCGCCGAGCATCGTGCCGGCCAGGGCGGCGGCGAGGAGGGCGGCGGCGGAACGCGCCGGGCCCAATCGACGGCGCCCGGAACGGGTCGGCCGCGGTATCGGATGCGGGTCGTGTGAGATGTGCGAATCGGGCAACGTACCCCCTTGTGACACGGGACCGGTCGGTCCCGGGCGGGGGGGAAGCCCCATGCGTCCCCCCACGCCTGATCGAAAACCTACGCAGCGGAACGGGGCATTCAGCAGGGGACCCCTGCGGGCGTTCAGTGGGGGAAAAGTGCGCTCTTGATGAAGTTGATTTATTTCGAGGCGTGTTGATTTGGTTATTGTCCGGAAACAACTGGTCGGGGATCGGAGAGGTCAATACCTCTCCGATCCCCGACCGTTGACGTCGCGTCGGGCCCGGACTAGCGGGTGCGCCAGGCGTCGATGATGGTTTGTTCGGTGGTGTTGCCCTCACGGTCGGTGAGGTGGGCGCGCAGGGAGACGGAGCCTCCGGCGGGGGGGTTGTGGACGGTGAAGGAGCGGTTGTCCTTCTTGTCGCCGGCCTTGCCGGTGACCTTGGTGGTCTTCCAGGTGTTTCCGCCGTCGAGGGAGACCTCGATGCGCAGGGTCTCGGTGTTCTTTCCGGCGGCGGCGCCGACGACGGTCAGCGGGACCTTGATCTTCTTTCCGGCCTTGGCGGTGCTGTCCAGGGCGAGCTTGGGCTGGTAGCGCACCGCGGAGATCGGCAGCTGGGTCTCCTCGCCCTCCGGCGGGGCGGCCGAACGGAAGGTGTGGGCGGTCTCCACCCGCGAACTCACCATGCCGTAGGGGGTCTCCGCGCGGCTCAGCGAGGTCTCCAGGCGGTAGTCGGCCGCCTCGGCGGGCACCTCCAGGACGGTGTAGTCGACCGGCTCCTCCTCGTCGATCAGCACCTCACCGTCCCGGTACAGGGTGGTGCGGGCGGAGTCGAAGGAGGTGAAGCCGTGGTTGCCCCGGCCGTCGGCCAGCGGGACGAGTTCCCCGAGGATGAGGTCACCGTCCCGCACGAAGCTCCCGGCGCCCGGGTTGGGTCCGAAGACACCCACCTGAAGCGTCTCGCTGTGCTTGCTCCCGGCGGGACGCGCCCGGTACGGGGTCGTGTAGGAGGACCAGTTGTCCTCCTCGTCCCACTCCCAGACCTCCTGCATCCACCTCTCCGCGTCGCCGGCGACGTTCACCTCGACGGTGGTCGGCAGCTCACGGAACCAGCCGACGCCGAAGCCGAAGCCCTCGGGGAGCGTGCTCAGCGCCCCCTCGCGGCCCGGGGCGGGCGACCCGACCCGGGTGGTGATGCGGGCGAAGTCCCGGCGGCCGAAGTGCCGGGTCAGGTCGGTGGGCAGGCGGCCCTCCTCGCTCAGGAACGCCTGGTACTCGGTTTCCAGGGACGGGAGGGTCCAGTGGGCCCCGACCTTGCCGGTGGCCTCCACACCGTCACCGACCTCGCCGGTCTGCCCCAGCCGAACCGAGAAACCGTCCAGCGGGAGGATCGCCCCCCACGAGTGCACGTCCTCCCAGGTGTCGCCGTCCTCATCCCGCTGGATGACCAACTCCAGTGTGGCGGTGAGGAGATCCCCCAGCGCACGGCGGTCGTGGACCGTCAGGTCCACCGCGGAGAAGTCGGCGGCCGAGTGCGTCAGCACACTGCCCTCGGTCTCCTCGTTCACCTTCCACGCCGGATGCAGCAGCCAGGAGAGTTCCGGGGTCCGCCCGTCGTCCACCGGCTCCCCGTTCTCGTCGAACTCGGGCAGCATGAGGGTGTCCACCAGCCACTCGCCCTCGGGCACCCGGGCGACGCCGATGTTGCCGTCGCCGCTGTCCGGGTCCGGGAGGAGCAACTCCATCTCGTAGGTGAACGGGTCGACCGCGATGGTGTCCCACAGGTCCGTGGGCTCCCCGTCGGAGGAACGGTGGTCCACCCGCAGCTCGTACATGCGCGGCTCGCGGTACAGCATGCCGGCGGTCCGCACCTCCTGGCCGTCGCCGGTGGCGGTGACGAACAGGCTGTACACCCCGATACCACCCGCTTCGACGCGGGGGTCGGCGGTCACCTCGACGGCGGCGGTGCCGCCGGCCGGGACGGTGATGGTCTCCTCGGAGAGCGAGAACATGCCCTCCGGTGCCGGTCCGTTTTCCGGACCGATCTCCTCGGTCGTCAGCTCCAGGGTGATGTCCTCGGTGCCGAGGTTGCGGTAGACCATCTCCCGGGTGATCGGGTCCGCTTCCTCGTGGGGCCAGGTCGCGGCACCGAAGCTCACCGATCCGGACTCGACGATCACGTCGGTGGCCAGGGCCCGCTCGATGTCGATCCGTCCGCTGCCCTGCCGGTGGGCGGGGGTGTCGGCCAGGCCGACGGCGGAGCCCATCAGCACCGCCTTGATCTGTTCGGCGGTCAGTTCGGGGCGGGCCTGCGCCAACAGGGCGGCGGCACCGGCGACGTGCGGGGAGGCCATCGAGGTGCCGGAGATCGCGAGGTAGCCCTCCTCCACGGGCTCCTCCCACCGCTCCAGCAGGCTGCCCTGCGCGGCGGCGGCGGCGATGCCCACGCCGGGCGCGGTCACGTCCGGCTTCAGCGCGCCGTCCCGCAGGCGGGGACCGGAGGAGGAGAAGTCGGCGACGGCGTCGTCACGGTCCACCGCGCCCACGGTGAGTGCCGCGTCGGCGGTGCCGGGGGAACCCAGCCTTCCCCGGCCGGTGCCGTCGTTGCCGGCGGCGATCACGAAGAGGCTGTCGCTCCCGGCGGAGAGGCGGTTGACGGCCTCCTCCATCGGGTCGATCGTCATGCCCGCGTAGCCGCCGAGGCTCATGTTGATGATGTCGGCGCCCTGTTCGACCGCCCACTCCATGCCCTCGATGATCTCGGAGTCGAAGCCGAAGCCGTCGTCGTCGAGCACTTTGACGTCGAGGACGTCGGCGCCGGGCGCGACCCCGGTGAAGCGCCCCTCGGACTTGGCGCCGGTGCCCGCGGCGATGGAGGCCACATGGGTGCCGTGGCCGAACAGGTCGCCGACATCCGGGGCGTCGGTGAAGTTGACCTGCTTGACGACCCGGTCGGCGAGGTCGGGGTGGGTGGCGTCCACGCCGGTGTCCAGGACGGCGATGGTGACGCCCTCGCCGTCCAGTCCCAGCTCCCGGACGGCGGGTACCCCGATCTGGCCGGTGCTCTGGTCCAGCAGGGTCTGCCGCACGCCGTCCAGCGTCACGGCGCGCACGCCGGGGGCCAGCTCCGCACCCACGGTCTCCTCGTCCCCGGCCTCGACGGTCAGGGCCTCCCAGACCGGGGGGACAGTTTCCTCGGCGAGGGTGAGGGCCTCGGCGTCGATGGTGTCGAGCTCGGTGCGCGCCTCGGCGTCCACCTCGGCGTGCAGCGTCTCACGGGCCTCCTCGCCACCGTCCCGGCCCTCCTCGTAGAGGACGATGACGGGCAGGCCGTCGATCGCGTCGTATTCGGGTCGGGTCAGTTCGGCGGTGTCGAACAGGCGCCGGTCCAGGGTGCCGTCGGCGACGGCACCGACGACATCGAGCGGCAGCACCAGGGTGCCGTTCTCGCCGGGCAGCATGCGGATCGGGATGTGCTTGCGGCCCTCGGCGGGAATCAGGCCGGTGGCCCTGCCGTCGGGGCCGACCACGACACGGTCACCGGTGATCAGGGTGACGATCCGGGAGGTTCCCGCCGAGGCCGTGTCACCGGCCGGTCCGTCGGGCGGTGCGGCGAAGGCCGGGCCGCCGAGCATCGTGCCGGTCAGGGCACCGGCGAGGAGGGCGGCGGCGGAACGCGCCGGGCCCAATCGACGGCGCCCGGAACGGGTCGGCCGCGGTATCGGATGCGGGTCGTGTGAGGTCTGCGAATCGGGCAACGTACCCCCTTGTGACACGGGACCGGTCGGTCCCGAAGCGGGGGGAAGCCCCGTGCGTCCCCCCACGCGTGATCAGAAACCTACGCAGCGGAACGGGGCATTCAGCAGGGGATCTCTGCGGGCGTTCGGTGGGGGAAAGGTGTTCCGGTGGTGAAGCCTCTTGTTTTCTGCGCGAGTTGGTCGGAATGGTTCGCGGCCGAAAACGGCCCGGGGGCCGGTGGACGTGGTGTCCATCGGCCCCCGGGTGTGGTGTCGGTTGGGGGTCAGCGGGTGCGCCAGGCGTCGATGATGGTTTGTTCGGTGGTGTTGCCCTCGCGGTCGGTGAGGTGGGCGCGCAGGGAGACGGATCCTCCGGCGGGGGGGTTGTGGACGGTGAAGGAGCGGTTGTCCTTCTTGTCGGTCGCCTTGCCGGTGACCTTGGCGGTCTTCCAGGTGTTTCCGCCGTCGAGGGAGACCTCGATGCGCAGGGTCTGGGTGTTCTTTCCGGCGGCGGCGCCGACGACGGTCAGGGGTACCTTGATCTTCTTTCCGGCCTTGGCGGTGCTGTCCAGGGCGAGGTCGGGTTGGTAGCGGACCGCGGAGATCGGCAGCTGTGTCTCCTCGCCCTCCGGCGGGGCGGCCGAGTGGAAGGTGTGGGCGGTCTCCACCCGGGAACTCACCACGCCGTACGGGGTTTCCGCGCGGCTCAGCGAGGTCTCCAGGCGGTAGTCGGCCGCCTCGGCGGGCACGTCGAGGGTCACGAAGCCGAGTGCATCGGGTACCCGGGACACCTCCTCGCCGTCCCGGTACAGCACCGTCTCGCCAGTGGCGTCGTAGATCCCTCCCGGGTGGCCCGCTCCATCCGCGAGGGGCCACAGCGCTCCCCAGATGCTGCCCTCGGCCCGAACGAAGCCGATGTTCTCCGGGGCGGGGCCGAAGACCCCGACGTTGAAGGTGTCCGTCCGCGAGGAGCCGGGCCGCAGATCCGGGTACGTCGCGAAGTGGAGGCTTTCGAGGTCCCATGAAGTGGACGACCACTGTATCGCCCATTGATCCCAGCCGAGGTCGTCGGGTCGGATGTACACATCCACCTCGGCCGGGGAGTCATAGAAGTTGTCGTAGGTGATCAAGGATATTTCCCGGGGGGACGCGTTCAGCGACACCTCTCGCCCGGGCGCCCACATTCCCACCCGGGTGGTGATGCGGGCCAGGTCCCGAGCCGTGGTGTGCTGGGTCACCCCGCTGGGCAGGCCCTCCCGATCCACGGTCGCGGCGTGGTAGCGCCGGGTTCCATCGGGTGTCTCCCACGTGGACATCGCGCCACCGATCACCTCGAACTGATCGGGGTAGGATCCGATCTGGGCGGTGCGGAGTGAGATTTCGCCGGGCAGTGCCAAGCTTCTCTGGACCTCGGACTCCTCGGACTCGAGCTCGAACCCGATGGTCAGCCCTTGGTGATCGGCCCGGCGATCGTGCAGGGTCATCCGTACCGGCCGGGCGTCGGCCGAGGAGTGGGTCAACCGGATGTCCTCGAACTTCTCGCCCACCTCGAGCCAGGGGCGCAGCATCCAGGTGAGTTCGTTCTCTTCGGCCTGTCCGATTCGGGTGTCGATCGTCCAGTTTCCCTCGGTCAGGCGGAGCCTGCCCACGTGCGGCCCCTCGTCCGGGTCGGGTTCGAAGAAACGCTCCTCCCCGGTGATCGGGTTGAACGCGCTGGTCAGCCAGTTCTCGGTGGGTTCGCCGGCCCGGTCCAGGTGCTCGACCCGCACCGTGGACATCCGGAGTTCCATGTAGAGGTTGCCGGCGGTGCGGACCTCGCGTTCCCCGTCGGTGGCGGTCACGGTGGTGCCGTACACGCCCGCGCCCTCCTCGCCGAGCCCGGGGTCGGCGGTGAGCGCGACGCTCGCCGTTC
>NZ_VKHS01001229.1 GCF_014141525.1 Streptomyces calidiresistens | reverse complement strand
CCGGGGGTCGGGCGGGGTCAGCCGCGCGGTACGACGGTGGAGAGAACGCCCGGCAGGCGGGCCCAGTCGGAGCTGACCGTGCTCGCGTGCCGGCCCGCCAACAGCCGCACCCTGTCCAGGGCCTGCGCCTCGGTCGGGTCGGTGGCGGGGATCGGCGGTGCCACGGCGTGGGCGGAGGTCATCACCAGCAGGTAGTTGCGGGCCGCGTACCAGGAGGTGTCGATGGAGCCGTAGGCGGAGGCGTCGCCGTCGAAGACCACGAACCAGGGCCGGAGGCCGGCCTCGGAGTAGCGGGTGCGCGGGTCGCCGGGGGCGGCCCGGTGTACGGCGGGGAAGGCGACCGCCCGGCCGAGGTTCCCGGCGGCGGCCAGGTCGCGCAGGTGCCGCGCGTACTCCACGTCGGTCCAGAGGGTGTCCAGGGGGTTGCCCTCCTCGACGGTGCCCGGGATGAGGTGGATGATCACCCGGCCCGCCAGCGACTCGCGGGTGGGCCAGCCGTCGGCGCGCACGGCGTCGTCGAGCGTGGCGTGCGAGCCGCGCAGCTCGGCGGGCCGCAGCACGGCGTCGCCCAGGATCCCGTCGATCAGCGCGTCGAGCTGGGCGGGTCCCCGACCGAGGTTGGCGGCGAAGCCGTCCTTCATCTCCAGCTTCAGCAGGATGGGGCGGTGGCCGGGGTTGGCCTGCCGCCAACTGCGCAGGTCGTGCAGGCAGCCGGCGAGGCTCTGGTTGCGGGCCCGGGTGCGCAGTTGGGAGGGGCTCTGCGCGTTCTCGCAGTTGTTGTCGTTGGCCACCGGGTTGTCGTGGGCCACCCGCCAGCCGCTGCCGAGGAAGTTGGTCCACACGTCGAGTTCGAGCATCGAGGCGCCGGAGTCCAGGGCGTCGGCGAAGTGGGTGAAGGTGCTCTTCTCGTAGGCGTTGTGCACGCCCACCCCGGTGGCGTCGTCGTAGGGCAGACCGCTCGCCGCCGTGGTCACCGCGGGAGTGTCGGCGGCCGTGGCCGGGACGGTCGCCGCCAGGAGGGCGAGGGCGGCGATCGCGGCGCCGAGTGCGGTCCGCAGCAGGGGCCGGGGGGCGGCGGCCCGGGTCC
>NZ_VKHS01001228.1 GCF_014141525.1 Streptomyces calidiresistens | reverse complement strand
GGAGATGTTTATAAGAGACAGTCCCCGGGGTGGGGCCGGGAGCGGACCGGTCGCTCGACGGTCCGCCCCCGACCCCCCGCGGAAGGGGTGTCGGCCCGGGTGTCCGGGAGTTCGGCGCGGCCGGGGCCCGTCGCCGCGTGTGTCACCCGGTGTCGCACCGAGACATCGGGTGCCGGTACACGTCGACGGGACCCCGGTCCGCGCCGGGGCCGAACCCCCGCCGCGGGGCGGGGTCGGAGGTCACCTGTAGGTGATGTCCGAGGTCTGGTGGACGCAGTGCTTGCCGTCGGCGTCGGTGCCCAGGCGCTTGGGCTCCTTACCCGAGTTGTTGCCCTCGTACTTCTGGCAGATCACGATCCTCTTCGAGGAGTCCCCGAGGATGGTGACCCCCTGGAAGGTCGCGGTGTCGCCGTAGTTGGTGTTGATGCCCGCGAGGCGGGTGCCCGGGGCCTTCACCTCCAGGTTCCGGAACGTCACGGACCGCTTGTACTGCGTTCCGCAGTTGCCGCAGGAGCGGTAGAGGGTCAGGAAGTCCTCCACCGCGAAGTTCTCCACGATGAGCCGGCCGCCGCCGTTGTGCTGGAAGACCTTGTCGGAGGCCTTCCGGGCGCCGCCGCCCTTGACGTTGAAGACGGCGTCGTTGCCGCCGCGGAAGGTGGCGGCGTCCTCGCCGACATCCTCCCACCAGACGTTCTCGATGGTGCAGGACCCCTGGCAGTGCACGCCGTCCGCACCCGGCGCGCCGATGATCACGTTCTTCAGCTTGGCGCCGTCGGCGAGCTTGAAGACCGGCTTCTGGCTCTCGCCCTGGCCGCCGTCGCCCAGACCGACGGGGATGTACCGCTTGCCGCCGCCGTCGAAGGTGCCCTTCACCTCGATGGTCGCGGTGACCCTCTCCTCGCCCTTGGCCGACGGCCACGTGGCCGCGCTCGCCGAGGACATCAGGGTGCCGGTCACGGCGGCGCCCGCGATCAGGGCGGTGGCGCCCGCGCCGCCGATCAGCGCGCGCCGCTTGAGGCGGCGCGACCTGTGCTGTGCCATGCGATGTTCCGATCGTTCCGATGTGGGGGTGCGGGGGTGTCACGGGG
>NZ_VKHS01001227.1 GCF_014141525.1 Streptomyces calidiresistens | reverse complement strand
GTCCCCGTCGGATCGGTCCCCCACCCTTCCGAGCCCGATTCCCCGCACCCCGGGAGCACCGCGATGTCCAGAGTGTCCACGGCCTCCAAGACCTCCCAGACCTCCCAGACCTCCACGGCCTTCCCGGCGGCCCCCGGGCTCGGGACCCCCGGCGCCCACCGGGACGGCGCCTCCCGCCTCGTCGCCGAGGAGGTGACCCTGGCCTACGACCGTCGGGTCATCGCGGAGGACCTCACCGTCGCCGTCCCCGACCGGTCCTTCACCGTGATCGTCGGACCCAACGCCTGCGGCAAGTCCACGCTGCTGCGGGCCCTCGCCCGGCTGCTGCGCCCCACCGCCGGGCGGGTCCTGCTCGACGGCGCGGCCATCGACCGACTGCCGGCCCGTGAGCTCGCCCGGATCCTCGGCCTGTTGCCCCAGTCGCCGGTGGCGCCCGACGGCATCACCGTGGCCGACCTCGTGGGCCGGGGCCGGTACCCCCACCAGGGGATGCTGCGGCAGTGGTCGCGGGAGGACGAGCGGATCACGACCGGGGCGATGGCCGCCACCGGCGTGGACGCCCTGGCCGACCGGTACGTGGACGAGCTCTCCGGCGGCCAGCGCCAGCGGGTGTGGATCGCGATGGTCCTGGCCCAGCAGACCCCGCTGCTCCTGCTGGACGAACCCACCACCTACCTGGACATCGCGCACCAGATCGAGGTGCTCGACCTGTGCGCGCGTCTGCACGAGGAGGAGGGCCGAACCCTGGTGGCGGTGCTCCACGACCTCAACCACGCCGCCCGCTACGCCACCCACCTGATCGCCATGCGGGAGGGACGGGTGGTCGCCGCCGGGCCCCCGGTCGAGATCGTCACCGCGGAACTGGTGGAGGAGGTCTTCGGCCTGCCCTGCCGGGTGATCCGCGACCCGGAGAGCGGCACACCGCTGGTCGTTCCCGCGGCCCGGACGCGGGGAGCGGTCCCCGGGCGGTAGCGTCGGTCCCATGGACCACACGCCACCCAACGGCCCCGGGGACGGGAGGACCGTTCCGCACCCGGCGGAGCCCTCCGCGGGGGAGGCGCCGACCCCCGGGGGCGCGCCGGCGCCCGGG
>NZ_VKHS01001226.1 GCF_014141525.1 Streptomyces calidiresistens | reverse complement strand
GCCCGGAACCGCCCGCCCCGTGCCCGGGCGGTTCCGGGCTCCTCCCGTCGCCCCCACGGGGGGTCCCCCGTGACGGTGCCCTCCCCGCGCGCCGCCGATTCGGCCGTCGTTTCGCCGCCATACTGTCCGCGGCAGGCGGCGTGCCGCGCGGATCGGAACGGAGACGGGGGTTCGGAAGGGGCGATGGCGGATCCCGGGCTGATCCACGGACGGTACGAACTGCTCGAGCAGATCGGCCGGGGCGGCATGGGGCGGGTGTGGCGGGCCCGCGACCGGATCCTGGACCGACGGGTCGCCGTGAAGTGCTTCCGTCCCGACCGCGGACCGGGGGAGGACCCCGCCGCCCCGCACCCCCTGTGCGAACGGTTCCGCCGCGAGGCCCGGCTCGCCGCCGGCCTGCAGCACCACAACATCACCGTCGTGCACGACTTCGGGGAACACGACGGGTTGCTGTACCTCGTCATGGAGTTCCTCGACGGTCGCAATCTGGGGGAACTGCTCACCGACCGCGCCGGTGTGCCCCTGCCCCACGGGGAGGTCGCCGACATCGCCCGGCAGGTCGCCGCGGCCCTCGACCACACGCGTTGTCGGGGGATCGTGCACCGGGACCTCAAACCCACCAACATCGTCCGGTTGACCGACGGGACGGTCAAGGTGTGCGATTTCGGCATCGCCCGTCCCGCCCGTGACATCGACCCCGGGGCCCGTCTCACCGTGACCGGGATGGCGATGGGCACCCCGCACTACATGTCGCCCGAGCAGATCTCCGGCGGGGTGGTCGACCCGCGCAGCGACCTCTACTCCCTGGGGTGCGTCCTCTACGAACTGGCCACCGGCAGTCCCCCCTTCGCCTACGACGACCCCTGGGCCGTGCTCGTCGGCCATCGGGACGCCGCCCCCGAGCCGCCCCACCGGCTCCGCCCCGACCTTCCCCTCGGCCTGGAGCGTCTGATCCTCGACCTGCTCGCCAAGGTCCCCGACCACCGTCCGCTGGACACCGTCGACCGGGCCGCCCGGGTTCTCGGGCGCTCCGCACCCTCCCGGCCCCCCGTCCGACGGCTGATCCGGCACCCGGGGGCCGGCTCCCCGCGGACCGACGC
>NZ_VKHS01001225.1 GCF_014141525.1 Streptomyces calidiresistens | reverse complement strand
CCGCCCGCCCGAACCCGGCCACCGGGTTCCCGACCCGATGACCGAACCGACGACCGCCCCGAACCGACCACCGACCCCGATGACCGAACCGTGAAAGGGACACACCCCGTGCTCACCACCCCGTACGGCACCACCGTTCTGGACCGACTGCGCGGCGAGCGGGCCGCGCTCGGCACGATGTACTTCGGCACCACCGTGGACGAGAAGACCTCCTTCGCCCTCCTGGACCGCTGGGTGGAGCGCGGCGGACGGGTCGTGGACACCGCCAACTGCTACGCCTTCTGGGCCCCCGACGGCACCGGTGAGGAGTCCGAGCTGCTCATCGGCCGCTGGCTGGCCGAGCGCGGCGCCCGCGAGGACGTGCTGATCGCCAGCAAGGTCGGCTGCCTGCCGGACCCGCTGGACGGCCCCTTCCCCGAGTCCGCCGAGGGGCTGCACCCGGACGTGATCGACCGACAGCTCGGGCTGAGCCTCGAACGACTGGGGTGCTCGTCCGTCGACCTGTACCTCACCCACGCCGACGACCCCCGGGTGCCGCTCGCCGACACCCTGGCGGCGCTCTCGGCAGCGGTCCGCTCCGGGCGGGTCGGTGTGATCGGCGCCAGCAACACCGACGCCGCGCGAATGCGGGAGGCGGAGGCCCTGGCGGCGGGGGACGACTCCCTGGCCGCGCCGCGCGTGGTGCAGATGCGCCACTCCTACCTGTGGCCGGACCCCGGCCACGACATCGCGCCGCAGCGTCCGCTGGACCGCGACCTCGTCGCGTGGGCGGCGGAGCACGACGGGGTGCTCCAGGGGTACTCGCCGCTGCTCCAGGGCGCGTTGACCCGCCCCGACCGGCCGCTGTCCCCGGAGTACCGCGACGGGACGAACGAGCGCCGGCTGGGCCTGCTCCGGGAGACCGCCGAGCGCATGGGCGTCACCGCCAACCAGCTGGCGCTGGCCTGGATGGTCGGCGGTAAGCGGCCGGTGATGCCGGTGCTGGGGGTCAGCCGGCTCGAACAGCTGGACGAGGCGATGGACGCCCTCGACCTGGAACTCCCCGAGGAGATCCGCGCCGAGCTCGACACCCTCGCCCCGCTGGGCCGCCTCGCCTGAGCCC
>NZ_VKHS01001224.1 GCF_014141525.1 Streptomyces calidiresistens | reverse complement strand
GCCCCCGTCCCCGTCGTGTCCGGCGGCCCCGCTCCCGGTGCCTCCCCCGTGGTTTCCCCCAACCATGGGATCAGCCTACGGGGTTGGCGGTCCTCTCCAGGCGGCCCGTGCCGGCGGCCGCGCGGTAGGAGCGCAGGTGCCGGGTGCCGGCGGCCGGGTCCGCGCGGTCGGTCACCGCGTAGTAGTCCATCTGGGTCCCGTCCGCCCGCACCTCCAGCACCCCGTAGCCGTGCGAGTCGAGATCCACCCACTTCACGTGCCGGTTGGCGGTCCGGATGGCGGCCTCGGCGACGAGCGACACCGTCTGCGGCGGAACGCCCAGGATGTCGTCGAGGTTGTCCGAGGTCACCGAGGTCACGACGAACTCGGTGCCCACCGAGGGGCTCAGCGGGTACGTGGCGGCGTTCACCGGAACCTCGTTGGCCCAGTGCATGTGGATGTCGCCGGTCAGGAAGACCGCGTCGCGGACGCCCTCCGCCCGCAGGTGGGACAGCAGCCGCTGCCGGTCGGCGGTGTACCCGTCCCACTGGTCGGTGTTGATCGCCAGCCCCCCGGCGGGGACGCCGAGGCACTGCCCGATCGGGCCCAACAGGTGGGCCGGGACGGAGCCGAAGGCCACCGGGGAGATCATCACCGAGGTGGCGATCAGATGCCGGCGGGCGGGGGAGGCGGAGATTCCGCCCAGCAGCCAGTCCAACTGCGCCCGGCCGGTGATGGTGCGGTCGGCGGAGTCCACCGCCCCGTTGCCCGGCGTCACCTGCCGGTCGCGGAAGGAGCGCAGGTCCAGCAGGTGCAGGTCGGCCAGGGAGCCGAAGCGCAGCCGTCGGAAGACGGTGCCCTCGGTGGAGGGGCGCACCGGCATCCACTCGAAGTAGGCGCGCTTCCCGGCCTCCAGCCGCTCGTGCCAGTCCCCCTCCTCGCCCGGCGTGTGGTTCTCGGCGCCGTCGGTCCACCAGTCGTTGGCGACCTCGTGGTCGTCCCAGATGGCGATGAGCGGGTGGGCGGCGGTGACCGCCCGCAGGTCCGGGTCCGAGCGGTAGTGGGCGTGCCGCTGCCGGTAGTCGGCCAGGGTCAGGATCTCGTGCGCCGGCAGGTGGGTCCGGGCG
>NZ_VKHS01001223.1 GCF_014141525.1 Streptomyces calidiresistens | reverse complement strand
ACCCCGTCCCCGAGCTGTACACCGCCGCGGTGACCCCCGCCACCGCCGCCCGCTCCGCCCGATGGGCCGACGGGCTGATCACCATCAACCAGCCCGACCACGCCCAGCGCGAGACGCTGGCCGCCTACCGCGAGGCCGGGGGGCGCGGCCCCGCGCTCCTCCAGGTGCACCTGTCCTGGGACCCCGATCCCGACCGCGCCCTGGCCGTGGCCCACGACCAGTGGCGGGAAACGGTGCTGGGCAGTGACGTGGCCTGGGAGATCGCCCAGCCCGAACACTTCGAACAGGCCGCCAGGTTCGTCCGCCCCGAGCAGGTGGCCGAGTACGTCCACTCCTCCGCCGATCCCGGCGAGCACGCCGCGTGGCTGGTGGAGGCGGCCGAGGGCTTCGACCGGGTGATGCTGCACCAGGTCGGGGCGAACCAGATCGGTTTCGTGGAGACCTTCGGCGAGCGGGTACTGCCGGAGGTGACCCGATGAGCGACCCCACGTCACCCACCGCCTCCCCCGACCCGACCGGGGCCGAGCGCGCCGGCTACCCCCCGATCGGCTCCTACGCCTTCCTCTCCGACTGCCACACCGCCGCCCTCGTCGGTCCCGACGGGGCGGTCGAATGGCTGTGTTCCCCGCGCTTCGACGGACCCTCCGTCTTCGCCCGCATCCTGGACCGCGGGGTGGGCGGCGCGTGGGAACTGACGGTGGAGGGCGCCGACCCGCCCGTACGGCGCTACGTCGGTGACAGCCTGGTGCTGGAGAGCCGGTGGCACGGACCCGGGGGCGAGGCCGTGGTGCGCGACCTGCTGGCCGTCCACCCCGACTCCCCGGGCAGCACCGAGCCACCGGCGGGGAAGGAGGAGGAGAGGACGGGCGCAGAGCCGCCCGCGTCCGCGCATCCCCCCGGCTTCTCGGCCGCCGGCGTGCTGGTCCGCGAGGTGCGCTGCGTCTCGGGACGGGTGCGCCTGACCTCACGGGTGGAAGCCCGTCCGGACCACGGTCGGCACGCCGCCCGCTGGACCCCCGAGGGCGACGTCCTGCGCTGCGCACTCGGCCGGGACGGGGAATCGGGCACGGACGCCCTGTGGCTGACCGGCACCACCCCCCACCTGTC
>NZ_VKHS01001222.1 GCF_014141525.1 Streptomyces calidiresistens | reverse complement strand
CCCACCCCCGGGGTCGGCCGCTTCGGCGCCGACCCGCCGTCCCACCCGAGGAGCCCCCGTGTCCCTGGACGACTTCGAGCGGTACCCCCTGTTGTTCGGCCCCAGCCCCGTCCATCCCCTCGACCGGCTCTCGGCCCACCTGGGCGGGGCGCGGATCTGGGCCAAGCGCGAGGACTGCAACAGCGGCCTGGCGTACGGCGGGAACAAGACCCGCAAGTTGGAGTACCTCGTGCCGGACGCCCTCGCGGCGGGTGCCGACACGCTGGTGAGCATCGGCGGTGTGCAGTCCAACCACACCCGCCAGGTGGCGGCGGTCGCGGCGCGGTTGGGGCTGCGCGCGGTGCTGGTGCAGGAGAGTTGGGTGGACTGGCCGGACCCGGTCAACGACAAGGTCGGCAACATCCTGCTGTCCCGGGTGATGGGCGCCGAGGTCCGGCTGGTGCGGGCCGGGTTCGGGATCGACGTCAAGGACAGTTGGCAGCGGGCCCTGGAGGACGTCCGGGCGGAGGGCGGCACCCCGTACGCGATCCCGGCCGGTGCCTCGGACCACCGGCTCGGGGGTCTCGGTTTCGCGCACTGGGCGCGGGAGGTGCGGCGGCAGGAGCGCGAACTGGGCGTCTTCTTCGACACGATCGTGGTGTGCAGCGTCACCGGAAGCACCCAGGCGGGCATGATCGCCGGCTTCGCCGAGGGGGACGAGCGGCCCCGGCGGGTGCTGGGGATCGACGCCTCCGCGAAGCTCGTCGAGACCCGGGCACGGGTGGCGAAGATCGCCCGGGCGACCGCCGAACTCATCGATGTGGGAAGAGAGTTGAGGGACGAGGAGATCACCGTGCTGGAGGGGTGGGCGGGCGATCTGTACGGGATTCCGGTGGAGTCCACGATGGAGGCCATCCGGCTCACCGGTCGCCTGGAGGGCATGATCATCGACCCCGTCTACGAGGGGAAGTCGATGGCCGGGCTGATCGACCTGGTGCGCGAGGGGGAGATTCCCCGGGACTCCAACGTGCTCTACGCCCACCTGGGCGGTCAGCCGGCGCTCAACGCCTACAGCGGGCTGTTCGATCGCTGAGACCGGCCCCGGGGTGCGGTACGGGGCGGGCCGGGGC
>NZ_VKHS01001221.1 GCF_014141525.1 Streptomyces calidiresistens | reverse complement strand
GGCGAATGCCGAGGCGCCCCGGTGGGGGAGGGGCGTGCCGGTGCACCCTTTTCGACAACGACATTCATAATCGGAAAGAGTAGTCGAGTCGAGCCCCTCCTGCCGCGTCCGGCCGCGTGTCGGATGGCCCCGGGGTCGCCCCGGGGCCGCCCCGCGACCCCGTTGGAGCCTCAGCCCTCCGATCCGCCGGCGGAGCCCGGCCGGCGGGCGGTCACCAGCAGGGTCGGTTGGATCACGTGGTACCCCGGCTCGTCGAGGATCCGGGTGGGGCTCCCCGGGGCGAGCAGTTCCCGGGCGCGGGCGAGGTCTTTCCCGCTCATGCCGGCATCCGTTCCCCGGGCCTCCGCGGCGGCGAGGAGCTCGGGCCACACCACGCCCTCCAGGTACGGGCGCACGGTCGGGTCGTCCCCCACGGGGAAGCCGACGCGGGGCAGAACGTGCACCCGCACCTCCTCCAGCCCCGCGGCCAGGGCCCAGTGCGGATAGCGTTCGTAGTGGTCCGGGCCCTCATCGGGCAGTCCCCAGTTCAATTCCGAGGCGGTGCGCAGCAGGCGCTCCAGTCGGGAGTGCCCGGGCAGGAACATCGACTGGTAGTAGTTGGTGTTGAACAAGCCGATCACCCCACCGGGCCTCAGTGCCTCGGCCATGCGGGCGACTGTCGCGGCGGGGTCGGAGACGTTGCCCGGCCAGATCACATCACCCGCCCAGATCGCGTCGAACGTGCCGCCCGCGTCCGCCGCCTCGTCGAGAACCTCGAGCAGATCCGCCGCGCGGGTGGACACCCGCGCGCGCACCCCTTCCTCCTCGGCGTGGCGCAGGGCCATCTCCAGCACCATCGGCTCACGGTCCACCCCGAGGACCCGGGCTCCGGGTCCCGCCGCGCGGGCGAGGGCGACGAGGCCGCCGCCGGCCCCCGTGCCGATGTCCACCAGGTTCCCGCGCCTCCCCGGGTCGAGGAGCGCCACCGCCCGTTCGACCACGGGGGCGAAGAACGCCCTGTTGTTGAGGAGGTACGTGACCAGTCTGTTCTCGTCGATCTCCACCATGGAGACACAATAACTTGATAATCATTTTCTTTTGTCGGTCTCGTCGGGACCCGCCCTCCCGGCCC
>NZ_VKHS01001220.1 GCF_014141525.1 Streptomyces calidiresistens | reverse complement strand
GTCGTCGGCGTGTCCCCGGGGTCGGCGCGGGTGCCGGTGGGCGGGGGCCGGCGCGGCCTCCGGGCCGGTCCCCGGGGGTTCGGTCGCGGCCGGGGTCGGCGCGCAGGCCACCCTTCCCGGAGCGTCCCTCCCGGTCCCCGTCGCGTGCATCGTCTCGGTGGTCATGGCGCCACTCCCATCCGGGGTCGTCGGGACGACCGCACGGATCGTTCGCCCCGTTCCGGGGTGAGGGCCGCGGAACGGGGCTACTGGTTGGTAACATGGCGGATTGTAACCACGGTCACACGGACCGACAAAGCGCGTTGCTCCGAGCGGGGGCCCGTGTCGGGCGGATCGGGTCCCCGCCCGACGACATCCCGTCCGACCGCCCCTCCGTCCCGCCGGCCCCGGCTGCTCTATCCTGATCCGCATGCGCGTCTACCTCCCGCTCACCCTTCCCGGGCTCGCCGAGGCGTATCGGGCGGGGGAGGTCGGGCCCGCCCCGCTGACGGCCCGGGCCGTCACCCCCGGTCTCCGGGAGTGGTACCTCTCCGGCACCGAGGAGGAGTTGGAGTACGCCGCCCTCGGGCGCGCGGCCCTCGACTCGCTGCGCCTGATCGCCGCGGACCGGGACGCCCCGCCGCGCCGGGTGGTGCTCGCCGTCGACGTGCCCGACGACCGGGTGCGGACCGATCCGGATCGGGCCCTGCTCACCGAGGCGTTGGGCGAGGTCACGCTCACCGAGGCCGTCCCGGTGGCCCGTTGGGCCGCGGCGCACGTGGACTCGGCCGACGCGGAGACCGACCTGGTCGCCGCCGCCGACGCCCTGCCGGCAGCCGAGAAGGGCGATCCGGACGCCCGGTTCGTCCTGGAGGGCACCGCCGACCACGAACTGCTGTGGTACGCGGTGCAGGAGATCCCCGACCTCGACTCCTGAGGCGCCCCGGTCGGGTCGCGCCCCTGTTCCCCGCGGCGGATCGAGTCGAACGCGCGGGCGGCGATTACCCCGAACCGGGGGTGTGACGGGGCCGTCGAGGGGGAAGCGCGCCTCCCGCGGCCGGGAAATCGCCGGCCCGCTGTCGGTGGTCGCGCGTACCGTCGTGACATGCGCCAGGACAGCCGCCCCCACCACCCCCCACC
>NZ_VKHS01000122.1 GCF_014141525.1 Streptomyces calidiresistens | reverse complement strand
ACCGTGGGGACCGAGGGGGCCGCCGGTGCCGGCGGGGCGGCGGGCGTCCCCGCGCCCTCACCCGGACCCGACGCCGGGGGAACCGGGGCGGCGGAGCGGAAGGACGCCGGCGACACCGAAGCCCCCGACCCGGCCGACGCCACCGGATCGGATGCCCCGGACACGCCGGGGGGCCCGGAGGAGCCGACCGGAGCCCCGGGCGGAGAGCGGTCCCCCCGGGACTGATCCACGACCCGCGCACGGGCGCGGCCGGACCGCTCGGGGTCAGAAGGCGTAGACCGCGCCGGGCCGGGCCGCCTCGACCGGCCCGTCGAACACCGCGCGGGCGTCCCGGAGGTTGACCTCGGTGTCCGTCCAGGGCGGGATGTGGGTGAGCACCAACCGGCGGACCCCCGCGGCCCGGGCGGCCTCCCCCGCCTCGCGCCCGGTCATGTGGATGTCCGGCAGGTTCTCCTTGCCGTGGGTGAAGGCGGCCTCGCACAGCAGCAGATCCGCGTCGCGGGCCAGGTCCTCCACCTCCCGACAGGGTCCGGTGTCGCCGGAGTAGGTGAGGACCCGCCCCTCGTGCTCCACCCGGAAGCCGTAGGCCTCGACCGGGTGGCGGACCCGGGAGACCCCGATCGCCAGCGGGCCGAGCCTCAGCGCCTCGCCGTGGTGGAGGGTGCGGAAGTCGAAGACCTCGCTCATCGACTTCTCGGTGGGGGTGTCCTCGTAGGCGGTGTTGAGCCGGTGTTCGGTGCCGGCCGGCCCGTACACCGGGATGGGGGCGCAGCGGCCGCCGTCGTGCCGGTAGTAGCGGGCCACGAAGTAGCCGCACATGTCGATGAAGTGGTCGGGGTGCAGGTGGCTGAGGACGATCGCGTCGATGTCGTACAGCCCGGTGTACTTCTGCAGTTCGCCGAGGGCGCCGTTGCCCAGATCCAGCAGCAGACGGTAGCCCTCGGCCTCGATGAGGTAGCAGGAGCAAGCCGAGTCCGCGGACGGGAACGATCCCGAGCAGCCGACAACGGTGAGCTTCATGGGCCTGGGGACCTCCGTGGTGGGGTCCAACGACTGTACGGCGGCGGCGGGCCGGACGGGCGGCGCGAAGGGAGCGGTGTGGGCGGAATCACCAGCCCGGGGAGGGTGTTCGCCATCCCGTCGTCGACCGTCCCCCCGACGGGCCAACGGTGTTCGACCCGGGGTTCGGGGGAGGGTTCGGCGGTGTGCCCCCGTACGGGCGCGGGGAGCGCCGGGGCCTCAGCGGCGGGCGGTGGTTTGCAGATGGATCGCCTGCAGCAGCCCCACCGCGATCCACACCGCGAACATCGAGGAACCCCCGTAGGAGACGAACGGCAGCGGCAGGCCGGTGACCGGCATGATCCCCAGCGACATCCCGATGTTCTCGAAGGTCTGGAAGGCGAGCCACCCGGCGATGCCGGCGGCCAGGACCGTCCCGTACAGGTCGGGGCAGTCGCGGGCGATGCGCAGCGCCCGCCACATCACCACCCCCAGCAGCAGGATGATCGTGGCGCCGCCGACGAAGCCCAGTTCCTCCCCCGCGACGGTGAAGATGAAGTCGGTGTGCTGCTCGGGAACGAACTGTCCGACCGTCTGGCTGCCCTGGAACAGCCCCATGCCGGTCAGGCCCCCGGCCCCGATCGCGATGCGCGCCTGGTGGGTGTTGTAGCCCACGCCGGCGGGGTCGAGTTCCGGGTTGGCGAAGGCGGCGACCCGGTTGATCTGGTACTCGTCGAGCACCCCGAGCTGCCAGACCGCCACCGCCCCGGCGACTCCGGCCCCGATGAGGCCGAGGATCCACACCCGGTGCGCGCCGGCGGCGGTGAGCAGGGCCAGGACGATGGCGATCAGACCGAGGGTCTGGCCGAGGTCGGGGGTCAGCAGCACCAGGACCGCGGGCAGCCCCACCAGCAGGAGGAGGGCCATCACCGTGAGGGCGTCCGGGGGGTGCTGCTCGCCCGGGCGACGGCGGCTCGCCGCCTCGGCCCGGGAGGCCACCAGCGCCGCGGCGGCGAGGATGACGGCCACCTTGACCAGTTCGGAGGGCTGGAAGGCGAACCCCCCGCCGATCTCGATCCAGCGCCGGGCACCGTTGACCGTGCTGCCCAGGGGGGTGAGGACCAGGGCGGTCAGCACCACGGAGAGCCCGTAGAGCACGGGCGCGGCGTCCCGCAGCCGGCGGTGGCCGACCCGCACCACGAAGGCGGCCAGCAGCAGGCCGATGAGGATGTTGAGGCAGTGCCGGAGCAGGAAGTGGTACGGGTCGCCCCCGGTGAGGTGGTCCCGGCTGCGGGTGGCCGAGAAGACCAGGACGGTGCCCAGCGCGGTCAGGGCGAGGGAGGCCAGCAGCAGTGAGCGGTCCAGCCGGCGCAGCGGCCCGTCCCGGGCCAGCAGGGCGCGCAGCCGGCGCGGACGATCGGGCCGGCCGCCGAGCAGCGGGGGCGGACCGGCGTCCGTGGTCTCCCGACAGTACGTGCTCACCGTGCTCACCGGCCGCTCCCGCGTTCGCTGCCCGCTGGTTCCTCCGGGGCGACGGGCCACCGGTGCCCGCCGGGGCGGCGGGTCGGGGGCCGGGCCTCCCGGTGGTGACTGTACGCGTGGGCGGTGCGGCGTTCGGTGATCCCGCGCCCCGCGCCCGGCGGGTCCCCCGGAAGGGTGCAACGGCGGGGTCGGGAACCGGGCCCGGACACGCGTCGGGGTCCGATCCGCGCGGATCGGACCCCGGTGGGTGGGCGGGCTCAGGCCCAGAGCTGACCGTGCAGGAGTTCGACGGCGGCCTCGGTGGACTCCGCGGTGTAGACACCGGTGGAGAGGTACTTCCATCCGCCGTCTGCGACCACGAAGACGATGTCCGCGGGGACCCCCTCGCGGACCGCCCTGCGGCCGATCCCGATCGCCGCGTGCAGCACGGCCCCCGTGGAGATACCCGCGAAGATGCCCTCCTGCGAGAGGAGTTCACGGGTGCGGGCGACGGCGTCGGCGGAGCCGACGGAGAACCGGGTGGTGAGGATCTCCGCGTCGTACAACTCGGGGACGAACCCCTCGTCGAGGTTGCGCAGGCCGTAGACCAGGTCGTCGTAGCGCGGTTCGGCGGCGACGACGGCCACGTCCGGCTTGTGCTCGCGCAGGTAGCGGCCGACCCCCATCAGCGTGCCGGTGGTGCCCAGGCCGGCGACGAAGTGGGTGACGGACGGCAGGTCGGCGAGGATCTCCGGTCCGGTGCCCGTGTAGTGGGCGCCGGCGTTGTCGGGGTTGCCGTACTGGTAGAGCATCACCCAGTCGGGGTGCTCGGCGGCCAGTTCCTTGGCGACCCGCACGGCGGTGTTGGAGCCGCCGGCGGCCGGGGAGGAGATGATCTCCGCGCCCCACATCGACAGCAGTTCGCGGCGCTCGCGGGAGGTGTTCTCCGGCATGACGCAGACGATGCGGTAGCCCTTGAGGCGGGCCGCCATCGCCAGCGAGATGCCGGTGTTCCCGGAGGTCGGCTCGAGGATGGTGCACCCCGGGGTGAGCCTGCCGTCCTTCTCCGCCTGTTCGATCATGTACAGGGCGGGACGGTCCTTGATCGACCCGGTGGGGTTGCGGTCCTCCAGCTTGGCCCAGATCCGCACGTCCTGTGAGGGGGACAGGCGCGGGAGACGGACCAGCGGGGTGTTGCCGACCGCCGCGAGGGGGGAGTCGAAGCGCATCAGCGCATGCCCCCGGCGACGGCGGGCAGGATCGTCACGCTGTCGCCGTCGGCCACCTTCGTGTTGATCCCGTCGAGGAAGCGCACGTCCTCGTCGTTGAGGTAGACGTTCACGAAGCGGCGCAGTTCGTCCTTTTCCACCAGCCGCTCCCGGATGCCCGGGTGGTTGGTGTCCAGGTCCGCGAACAGCTCGGAGAGGGTGGAGCCGGAGCCGGTGACGGCCTTCGCGCCGTCGGTGTAGGTGCGCAGGATGGTCGGGATGCGGACCTCGATGGCCATGGTGGTCGAACTCCAGGGGTGAGGGGGCGGGGTAGCCGGTTGGGCTGTGCGGGTCGTTCGGTGACGTGCGTCGGCGGGCGCGCCGGAGCCGCCCGGTCGGGGCGGTGGGAGGATCGTCGGTCCCTCGGCCGCGCGGTGGGGCCGGCCGGGTCGTCGGACACCCGGCCGCCCGGGGTCAGCGGGCGCGGCCCGCCGGGTGCCGACACAGGGCGCCGGCGAGGCGGCACAGATCGATGTGCAGACGCTCGACGAGCAGCGGCGGCTGCGGCTCATTTCTCACGTCCGGGACAACCATGCGGTCATCGTAACGATTCCCGGCCGGGGTCCCGGAAGGGCGTCCCGTGATGCGGACCCTCCCGTATCACCATGCGGGCAAAAGGTCACCGAAAGCGACGCCCCGGTCACCCGGGGAGGGAGTCGACGATCCGGACCTCCTCCTCGGTCACCTCCCCGTCCACGATCCGGAAGGAGCGGAACGACACCGGGCCCTCGTCGTTGCCGCACTCGGCGGTGGAGACCACCACGTAGTGCGCGCCCGGCTCGTTGGCGTAGGAGATGTCGGTGCGCGAGGGGTAGGCCTCGGTCGCGGTGTGGGAGTGGTAGACGACCACCGGCTCCTCGTCGCGGTCGTCCATCTCCCGGTAGAGCTTCAGCAGATCACCGGAGTCGAACTCGTAGAACGTGGGGGAACGGGCCGCGTTGAGCATGGGGATGAAGCGCTCGGGGCGGTCGGTGCCGGCGGGGCCCGCCACGACGCCGCAGGCCTCGTCGGGGTGGTCCCGACGGGCGTGGGCCACGATGCGGTCGTGTATGTCCCGGGTGATGGTCAGCATGGGCGCCAGGATAGCCGGCCCCCGGAACGGGTGGGCACGGGCCGGGGCCCGGTCCGCGCCCCCGAGCGGTGCGGACCGGGCCCCGGAACCGACCCGCCGTCGCGTCCCCGGTGGGGGCGCGTGAGCGGGGCGGGATCGGTGTCCGTTCGCCGTGGGCGGCGTGGCAGTCGCCCGCGAACGGTTTCCCGTGTGGGCGGAGGTCGGACCCCGGTGGGCACCGGGGTCCGACCTCCTCACCGGTGCCGTCGGGATGCCCGACGGACCGGTGGGGGGATCACTTCTCGACGGTGACCTTGTCGCCCTCGCCGCCCTCGCCGGGGGTCCCGGCGGCAGCGGCCTCGGCGGCGTCGATCTCCTCGTCGGTCTCACCGGCCTCGCGGCGGCGGATGTAGTCCAGCACCCGGTTCAGCTCGTGCTTGACCACCGGGGCCAGCAGGTAGAGACCGATGATGTTGAACACCGCGGCGAGGAACAGGAAGGAGTCGGTCAGGTCGACCAGGGTCATCAGCGGCAGCAGGGCGCCGATGATGACCATGCCGCAGAACAGACCCTTGTAGACCGTCTCGCTGGTGCGGGAGGCGCCGAAGATGTGGCTCCAGGACTTCAGGCCGTAGTAGCTCCAGGTGATCAGCGTGGAGAAGGCGAAGAGGATCACGGCCAGGGTCAGCAGACCGGAGAACCACGGCAGGGCGGTCTGGAAGGCGTCGGAGGTGATCGCGATGCCGTTGATCGAGGTGTCCCCGGCGCGACGGGCCTCGTAGAGCGGACCGGCGGCGACGATGATGGTCACGGCGGTCATGGTGCAGATCACGACGGTGTCGATGAACGGCTCCAGCATGGCGACCAGGCCCTCGGTGGCCGGGCGCTTGGTCTTCACCGCGGAGTGGGCGATCGGCGCGGAGCCGATGCCGGCCTCGTTGGAGAAGGCGGCGCGCTGGAAGCCGACGATCAGGGCGCCGAGCAGACCACCGGCGACGCCGGTCGGGTTGAAGGCCTCGGTCACGATGGTCATCAGCGCGTCCGGGACGGCGGTGATGTTCCACAGGATGACGATGAGGCAGGCGGCCACGTACATGATCGCCATGGAGGGCACCAGGCGGCTGGTGACCTTGCCGATGGACTTCATGCCGCCCAGGATCACCGCGCCGACCAGCACCGACAGCACGATGCCGTACATGATGGCGCCGGTGTTGCCGGCGAAGAAGCTGTCCCCGCCGCCGGTCTCGGAGGCGAGCTGCTCCAGGGACTGGTTGACCTGGAAGAGGTTGCCGCCGAAGAAGGTGAAGGCGACGATCATCAGGGCGGAGCCCCAGGCCAGCACCTTGCCCAGGCCGGGCAGACCGCGCTCGGCCAGGCCCTTGCGCAGGTAGTGCATGGGGCCGCCGGAGACGGTCCCGTCGGCGTGCACCTCGCGGTAGCGGACGCCCAGGGTGCACTCGGCGAACTTGGTCGCCATGCCGAGCAGACCGCAGAGGATCATCCAGAAGACGGCACCGGGGCCACCGATGGAGATCGCGATGGCCACACCGGCGATGTTGCCCAGGCCGACGGTGCCGGAGAGGGCCGAGGTCAGGGCCTGGAAGTGGGTGACCTCACCGGGGGCGTTCGGGCTGTCGAACTTGCCCCGCACGACCTTGAGGGCCGTCTTGAGGTGACGCACCTGCGCCAGACCGAAGTAGACGGTGAAGATCAGACCGGCGATGACCAGCCACAGGACGATCGGCATGATCGTCGCGCCGCCGACCTCGAAGCTGAAGAAGACGATGTCTCCCATGAGGCCGGCGAAGGGCTCCACCCAGCCGTTGATCTTGTCTGCGACCGTATCGGCCCAGGTCGTTTCATCCATGGATTACCTCTGGCAGGTTGCTGCGGGGACGAATGAAGGCACGGAATGATGCCGATGGTGCGGTATTTCCGACGAGCCGCCGGGGTGAGGGTGAACCCCGAAAACATTCGGATGTGCGTTCCTACCACGCAGAGCGATATTCTCCGTGTGACGCGCATCACACGTTCGGATAACGGTCGAGTTAACACAGCGGCATTACACCACAAAGCGGACACATGCCCTCTACATGCAGTAGCGATGTCCGCATAGCGGATACTGAATGTCACGCTCCGTATAGAAGAAGCGCGTTTCGAACACCTACCGAAACCGAGGAAAAACCCCTGCCGCGCCCCGGGAACGCGTCAGGGGTTTCAGCCCGGAACACTCCTGACTTAGGTCATGAGTGTTTCCAACAATGACTCCTGCAACAGTCCGAGCCAGAGATAGGCCATCGCCATCGGTTTGCGCGGATCGCCATCGGGGAGGGAGATCAGGCGATCCGAGGTCTCGTCGTCCTCGATGCCCAATCTCGCCCCCACCGCCAGGCGCAGATCGTTGAGGGTGCCGAGCCAGCGGCGGCAGCCCTCGGCGTCCAGTCGCACCACGCCGCCGCCACCGGGCACCGGGCCGTCGGCCGCCACGGCGTCCAGCGACCTCACCACCGCCAGACCGTCCTCCCGCTTGCGGGTCCGCAGGTCGGGCTCGGTGAACCGACGGAACTCCGCCGCCCACCGCCGGGTCTCCTCGTCCGACGACTCCCCCGGCCCCCCGTAGGCGTCGGGGAAGAGCCGGGCCAGCGCCGGGTCCGAGGGCGGTTCCGTGGGCCCCTCGGCGAACAGCGCCTCCAGCGGGTCCGCTCCCCCGTCCGTCGCCCCGGCGGCCCCACCGGCGGGGCCGACCAGTTCCAGCAGTTGCACCACCAGACTGCGCAGGATGGAGAGTTCGGCCGGATCCAGGGCCAGGGCGGCCCCGCCCCGGCCCTCACCGGCGTCATCGGGAAGGGGTTCGAATCGGGCCGCCATCACTCACCGATCCCGCTGCAGCGTCGCCCACAGCCCGTAGCCGTGCATCGCCTGCACATCTCGCTCCATCTCCTCACGGCTGCCGCTGGAGACCACGGCGCGCCCCTTGTGGTGCACGTCCAGCATCAGCCGCTTCGCCTTGTCCTTGGGGTACCCGAAGTACGTCTGGAACACGTAGGTCACGTAACTCATGAGATTCACGGGGTCGTTGTGCACCACCGTGACCCAGGGGACCTCCGGCGAGGGCACCTCGGCGGGCGCTCCCTCCGATTCCGTGCGCTCGACCTCCAGCGGGATGGCACTCACGGCAACCTCATCGCTCGTTATCGCTCGTTATCGCTCGTCGTCGCTCGTCGTCGCTTGCTCGACCACTCGGTCCGACCGGCCGATCACCGCCCGCCCGGCCCCCGCGTCGCGCGGCGGCGCGCCGGCGTTCGGCGCGCGGGCCGACCGAACGATCCGCCCCGACCCCACCCCGGGGCCGGCACCCGGGGACGCCGGACACGGGTCCGACCCCGGGGCACGACCGACACGTGATCGCCCTCACCCCCCATGCTGCCGGCCCGGAAGGCCGCCGCGCACCGCCGTTCGGTCCCCGGGTCCCCCGGTCGCCGCACACCCGGACCCGATGCATATCGTCAAAGTGACGAATAGGGGGTACGCTGATCCCATGAACCACGGACCCTCGGGGCTGTCGGTGGCCGTGCCGTCCACCGCGCTCTTCACCGACCACTACGAGCTGACCATGCTCCGTGCCGCCCTGCGGGCCGGCACCGCCCACCGCCGCTCGGTCTTCGAGGTCTTCACCCGCCGCCTGCCGGAGGGCCGCCGCTACGGCGTCGTGGCGGGCACCGGACGCGTGCTGGACGCCATCGCCAACTTCCGCTTCGAGGAGGACCAGCTGGAGTTCCTGGGGCGCACCGGCGTGGTGGACGGGCCCACCCTGGAATGGCTGGCCGGGTACCGCTTCACCGGCGACGTCCACGGCTACCCCGAGGGCGAGGTGTACTTTCCCGGCTCCCCGATCCTGCGGGTCACCGGCACCTTCGCCGAGTGCGTCCTGCTGGAGACGGTGGTGCTCTCCGTCCTCAACCACGACTCCGCCGTCGCCGCCGCCGCCTCCCGGATGGCCGTCGCGGCCCGGGGCCGCCCGCTGATCGAGATGGGCGCCCGCCGGACCCACGAACTGGCCGCCGTCGCCGCCTCCCGGGCCGCCTTCATCGGCGGCTTCGACACCACCTCCAACCTCGCCGCCGGCTACCGCCACGGCATCCCCACCGTCGGCACCAGCGCCCACGCCTTCACCCTGCTGCACGACACCGAGCGGGACGCCTTCCGCGCCCAGGTGGACTCGCTCGGCCGGGGCACCACCCTGCTGGTGGACACCTACGACGTCGCCGAGGCCGTGCGGACCGCCGTGGAGATCGCCGGACCGGAGCTGGGCGCGGTGCGCATCGACTCCGGCGACCTGCTGCTCGTCGCCCACCGGGTCCGGCGGCAACTCGACGAACTCGGCGCGCGGAACACCCGCATCGTGGTGACCAGCGACCTCGACGAGTACGCCATCGCCTCCCTGGCCGCCGCGCCGGTGGACGCCTACGGCGTCGGCACCCAACTGGTCACCGGCAGCGGTCACCCCACCTGTTCGATGGTCTACAAACTGGTCGCCCGGGCCGGCGGGGACGCCCCCGACGCGCCGCTGGTGCCGGTGGCCAAGAAGTCCTCCGGCGGCAAGCTCTCCATCGGCGGCGTCAAGTGGGCCGCCCGACCCGACGGCCCCGACGGGGAACCCACCACCGAGATCGTCGGCACCGGCCCGGTCCCGGGGGAACTGGCCGGGGACCTGCTCCAGGTGGAGTTGGTGCGCGGCGGGGAGATCGTGGGCGGCGAACCGCCCTCGGCCGCCCGCGAACGCCACCGCTCGGCGCGGGACCGTCTCCCGCTCTCGGCCGGCCAGCTCTCGCGGGGGGAGCCGGTCCTGCTCACCGAGTACCGCTGAGAAGCGGGGGAACCCGGAGCCCTCCCGGCACCGGTGGCCGGGAGGGGGCGATCCCCGCTTTCCCGGGCACAATTCCCCCGAACGGAGCAGTCGAGCAGGCGGCGCCGGCCACCCCGAACC
>NZ_VKHS01001219.1 GCF_014141525.1 Streptomyces calidiresistens | reverse complement strand
CCCAGGGGGTGGGCGGTGGAGGGCGGCAGGAGGCGTCGACCGGTGTCCAGGTGGAGCGGGTCGCGGAACAGGCCGGCGACCACGACGAGCAGCAGCGGCGCCCCGTACACCAGGGGGTGGACGCCGCGCCGGGCGCCCGGCGCGGCGTCGGCGGCCGGCACGGGGGCCGGGGTGGTGAGGGCGCCGTCCCGCAGGGCGGGGCCGAGCAGCGGGCGGGCGGCGGCCCGGGCGGCGACGCCGACGGCGGCGGCGAGCAGCGCCAGGGCGAGGATGCCGGTCTGCAGGACGGGGAGGTCCTGGGCGATGGCGGCGCGCAGGGTGAGCCGGCCGAGGCCGGGGATGTCGAAGATCTGCTCGACGGCGACGGCGCCGCCGGTCAGGCCGACGACGAAGAGGCCGAGGTTGGGGAGCAGTCCGGGCAGGGAGCGGCGCAGGGCGTGGCGGGCGATGCGTCCGCCGGGGACGCCCCGGGCGGTGGCGGCGCGGGCCCAGGGTTCGGCGAACGCGCCGGGGAGCGTGTCGTCCAGCAGGCGCCCCAGGACGGCGCCGGCGGGCAGGCCCAGGGCGAGGGCGGGCAGGATCATCCAGCGCGGCCCGTACCAGCCGAGGGCGGGCAGCCAGCCCAGCTGTACGCCGACCACCCCGGCCAGGACCGAGGCGGTGAGGAACTCGGGGAGGGCGGCGAGCGCGGCGGAGAACCCGCCGGCCCGGGGGCGGCCGGCGAGCCGGCGGCGGGCGCCGAGCAGCAGCGTGCGGGAGCACACGGCGGCGGCGGTCACGGCGGCGACCAGCAGGGCGCCGGCCATGAGCAGCAGCGAGGCGCCGAGGGCGGGGAGCACGGTGGGCAGCACGGGGGTGCCGGAGACCCAGGAGGTGCCGGCGTCGCCGCGCGGCAGGCCGCCGAGCCACTGGAACAGCGGGCCCCACCAGGAGCCGTCCAGGCCGAGTTCGGCGCGGATGGCGGCCAGCACCTCGGGGTCGGGGTCGCGTTCGGCGGAGCGGGCCTTGAGGACGGTCAGCGCGGGGTCGGTGTCCGTCAGGCGGGGGAGCAGGCCGAGGGCGCAGACCAGGGCGGCGACGGGAACGAGGCGCCACAGCGACCACCACGCCGCGCCCCCTCCCAC
>NZ_VKHS01001218.1 GCF_014141525.1 Streptomyces calidiresistens | reverse complement strand
GGGCGGGAGCGATCCGGGCGGAACCGGCGGGTCCGCCTCCGAGCCGCGCCCGTCGCCGGGAAACCCCTGGTCCCCGACCGGTCGATGGTGTCCAATGGAAGACGTCATGACCACCGGTCCCCTCGGACGCGATCACCCCCTCGCTCTGCTCCGTTCCCGCGTGCGGCACGCCCTGGACAGCCACGGCGGGTTGGTGCTGATCACCGGCGAGGCCGGCATCGGCAAGACCACCCTGGTCTCCGAGGCCGTGGGGGAGGCCCGCCGGCAGGGCGCGCCGGTGCTGGCCGGAGCCTGCTGGGAGTCGGACAACGCCCCCGGCCACTGGCCGTGGGTACAGGTGCTGCGGGGGCTGCGGCGGGCGGCCGGCCCCGGGCGGTGGGCCGAGGCGCTGGAGGCCGCCGGGCCGGGCCCGGAACTGCTGCTCGACGGGACGGGCGGCGCCGGTGGGAGCACCGGCGGTCCGCCGATGGACGGGTTCGCCCTCCACGACTCCGTCACCACCGCCCTGGTCACCGTCTCCCGCCACCACCCGCTGGTGGTGGTGCTGGAGGACCTGCACCGGGCCGATCCCGACTCGCTGCGCCTGCTGGAGTTCGCCGCGCGGCACACCTGGTTCGAGCGGGTCCTGCTCATCGGCACCTACCGGGACGTCGAGGCGGAGCTGCCCGACCATCCGCTGCGCCCCCTGCTGACCGCCCTCCCGGCGGCGGCCGGCACCACCATCACCCTCGGTGGGCTGGAGCCGGCGGACACCGGCGCCCTGATCACCCGTGTGCACGGACGCACACCCGCCCCCGGGGTGGTGGCCGAGGTGCACCGTCGCACCGGCGGCAATCCCTTCTTCATCGAGGAGACGGCCCGCCTGTGGGGAGCGGGCGCCCCGTCGGGGGCGATCGCGCCGGGGGTGCGGGAGGCGATCCGACGCCGGCTGGATCTGCTGCCGCCGGAGGTGACCGAACTGTTGGGCCGGGCCGCCGTCGTGGGGCGCGAGTTCCGCCCCGCGCTGCTGGCGGCGATCTGCGACCGCACCCCCGGGGAGGTCGAGCGGCTGCTGGACCGGGCGGGGGCCGCGCGCCTGATCACCACCGGCGCCGACCCCACCGAAGCGCCCCCGCCCCCCGGGAC
>NZ_VKHS01001217.1 GCF_014141525.1 Streptomyces calidiresistens | reverse complement strand
TATACACTTGCAGCTTCGTCGGCAGTGTTAGATGTGTATAAGCGACAACGCCGGCGGAGGACGTGGGCCAGGGAGGCGAGGCCGCCGGGCAGGAAGACGATGACCACGATGAAGAGCAGCGCCTGGAAGTAGGTCCATCCGGCCGGGAACTGCTCGGAGAGCGTGGTCTGGGCCCAGGCGACCGTGATGGCCCCCAGCGCGGCGCCGGGCAGGGAGGCCCGCCCCCCGATCGCCGCGCCGATCACGAACTCGATGGAGGGCACGATGCCGATCATCGCCGGTGAGATGATGCCCACGGCGGGGACGAACAGGGCCCCCGCCACTCCCGCCATTCCCGCCGAGGCGGTGTAGGCGGCCAGCTTGACCAGGGCCGGGTCGTACCCCAGGAAGCGGACGCGCTCCTCGGAGTCCCTCACCGCGGCGAGGAGTTCGCCGTAGCGACTCAGGAAGAGGTGGCGGGTGAGCGCCACCAGGATCAGCAGCACGGCCGCGATGACGAAGTACACCATCCGGCGGTTGACCGGGTCGTGGAGCGAGTAGCCGAAGATGCCGCGAAAGTTGGTCAGTCCGTTGGTCCCCCCGGTGGTGGCCTGTTGGCCGATCAACAACAGCGCGAAGGCCGCCGCCAGCGCCTGGCTGAGGATCGCGAAGTAGGCCCCCCGCACCCGACGGCGGAAGACCAGCAGGCCGATCCCGGCGGCGACGGCCATGGGCAGGAGGAGCACGGCGGCGAGGGCGACCACGGGATGGGCGAACGGGACCCACCACCACGGCAGGGTGTCGGTGTCCCCGTACAGCAGCATGAAGTCGGGAAGACCACCGGGCCCGGCGTCGGCGAGTTCGAGGTGCATCGCCATCGCGTAGCCGCCCAACCCGAAGAACAGGCCCTGTCCCAGGGTGAGCATCCCGCCCCGTCCCCAGGCCAGGGCGATGCCCACCGCCACGATGGCGAAGCACAGGTACTTGGCGAGCAGACCGAGTCGGAAGTCGGTGAGCAGGAGGGGCGCGACGAGGAAGAGCGCCGCCGCGGCCGCGGCGAATCCGGCGGGCGCGCGCAGCCGGTCCCATCGGCCGGTACCGGGCGGGCGGGGTGCGGCGGTGCCGGGACTGTCTCTTATACACAACT
>NZ_VKHS01001216.1 GCF_014141525.1 Streptomyces calidiresistens | reverse complement strand
ACCGGGGGGCCAGGGGCCGAGGGGTGGCGACGGTGGCGTAGTCATCGGCCGGCAGCCGCGGGGTCAACGTGCCGGGATCCTCCCCGAGGGCCAGGCGCACGGCTGCGGCGGGGACGTTCAGGCCGCACCGGGAGAGCTGGTGCAGACCGCCCGCGGGGCGGGTGTTGATGTCCAGCAGGACGGGACGGCCCCGGTGGAGACGGAACTGCACATTGCTCAGGAAGTGCAGGCCGAAGCGTTCGGCGAGGGCGCGGGCGGGTTCGATGACCGCCGGATCGAGGGTGAAGCCGCGCCGGCGGCCGAGCTTGGTGCGGCCGACCGCCATGCGCACGCCGCCGTCGGGCCCCGTGAGCAGGTCGACGGAGGTCTCCGGTTCGTCGAGGCGGGGCATCACCAACCAGTTCACCGGTGCCTCGGCCCGGCGCAGCGCGCGCCGCACCAGGTCCAGCGGGACGTACGGGCCGGGGTACCCGGTGAGGTGCAGGAGGGAGAAGGGGGTGCGGGTGATGACGCGGAAGCCCTCCCCGCCGGTGCCGTCGGCCGGTTTGAAACAGGCCTTGTCGCCGGCGGCCTCGATCTCCCCGACGGCGGTCAGCAGTTCCTCCTCCGTCCGCACCCGCCACCACGGGGGCACCGGAAGACCGGCCCGGGAGAGCGCCTCGTAGGCGGTGGCCTTGTCGCGGAAGGCCCGCACCGCCTCGGCGGGCGGGGTGAGCAGGGCGGTGCCGACGGCGGCGAAGTCCGCGGCGCGGGCCGCGACGGCGTCCTGGTGCAGACGGGGGACGAACACGTCGATGGCGTGGCGGGCGCAGCGGTCCAGGGCCCACTCCGCGTAGGCGGCGGGGCCGAGTCCCTCCGGCTCGCCGCCGGAGACGTCCGCGGCGGCCCGCACCGGGGAGTCGGGATCGGGGTGGGTCGCGTGGACCTCCACCCCTCGTCCCCGGGGGTCCAGGCGGAGCTGATCGATGAAGAACACGTTCTCCGCGTACGTGCGATTGAGCCAGACGCGTACGCGGTGTGCCATGGTCGTCACCTTTCGCAGTGGTGGGGGCGTACGGGTGTCGCGGTTCCCGGGCGGGACACGGGGATCCCGGGAACGGAGCGGCGAAAACGCCGGGGGTGGGAGGG
>NZ_VKHS01001215.1 GCF_014141525.1 Streptomyces calidiresistens | reverse complement strand
GTCCTGAGGGGCGCCCCGCCTCCCGCTCCGCCGCCCGCTCCCCGGAGGGCGCCGCGGTCCCGGGGCGGGGTCAGGCGGGCTGCGGGACGGACCGGGGGTCGGAGGCGCCGAGCACGAACCCCGGGTCCACCTGGGACGCGAGGTCCAGCCCCGTCCGCTCGTTGCCCCAACTCTCCGCGTTCCGCAGGTGGAAGTGGACCATCTGCCGGGTGTACCGCACCGGGTCGCGCCGCTCCCAGGAGGCGTCCGCCGCCGCGTGCAGGGCCCGCAGCACCGCCCGCTCCTCCTCGCCCAGCGCCCGGAAGGGACGGGGGCGCCCGCGCTCCAGGGCCCGTACCCAGTCCGAGTGCCCCAGCGCGGTCAACAGATCGTCACCGATCTCCTCGCGCAGGTACGCCAGGTCCTCCGGATCCCGGACCTTGTTGCCCACGACCCGCAGCTCCACGTCGAAGTCGCGCGCGTAGTCGCGGTACTGACGGTGGACCGACACCCCGCGCCGGGTGGGCTCGCTCACCAGGAAGGTCAGGTCGAAACGGGTGAACATGCCGGAGGCGAAGGAGTCGCTGCCCGCCGTCATGTCCACCACGACGTACTCGTCGCGCCCGTCCACGAGGTGGTTGAGCATCAGCTCCACGGCCCCCGTCTTGGAGTGGTAGCAGGCGACGCCGAGGTCGTCCTCGGTGAAGGCGCCGGTGGCCAGGAAGCGGATGGAGCCGCTCTCCGCCTCGATGACGCGGGTGCAGGACTCCAGCACGGGACCGAGGTCGTCGTGGCGCAGCAGACGGGAACCGGCGCCGGGGGGCGTGGTCTTGATCATCGCGGCGGCGGAGGGGATGCGCGGGTTGTCCCCGCGCAGGTGCTCCTTGATCTCCGGCAGTCGGTCCCCGAGGGCCGGGACGGCGGCGGTCTCCTCGTCCGTCAGCCCCAGCGCCGGGCCGAGGTGCTGGTTGATGTCCGCGTCCACCGCGATCACGGGCACGCCCCGGGCGGCCAGGTGACGGACGAACAGCGCGGACAGGGTGGTCTTGCCGCTGCCACCCTTACCGACGAATGCGATTTTCATGTTCAGGAGGATAGTGCTCCGCGGACGTCACCCCCGCACACCCCGACCCGTATCCGCGCCCCGCC
>NZ_VKHS01001214.1 GCF_014141525.1 Streptomyces calidiresistens | reverse complement strand
GACCCCACCCCTTCAGCCCCACTCCCGTCGGCGGGTCCCCGGTCCGCGGCCCCGACCGGACCCGGGACCGGCCCTCCGCCGACCGGGCACCGGCGCGGCTCGGTCCCCGGCGCCGCCCGGGAGCACCGCCGGGCACGGAAGGGGATGGCCGTCGCCCACCGGACCGGGGAGACTGTGGCGGGCGCCGGGATCGAGAGGATCCCGGCCCGTTCCGGGCGCCCCCGGCGCCCGGACCCCGGCGGCGAGCCGATGACGCCCGCCCCACCGCCGCGGGCGGACACCGGAACGTCATCGGGTACGGAAAGGCAGTGCGTTGGGCAAGGAACAGCAGAGCGTCCTCGGGGGCTTCAGGGAGTTCCTGATGCGCGGCAACGTGGTCGAACTGGCCGTGGCCGTGGTCATCGGAGCCGCCTTCACCAACATCGTGAACTCGGTGGTGGAGGGCGTCATCAACCCGCTGGTCGGGGCGTTCGGCACACAGGACCTGGATCGGTACCAGTCCTGCCTCAAGGGGCCCTGCGAGATCAACGGGGCGGGCGAGATCGTCTCCGGCATCCCGATCCGGTGGGGAACGGTGATCAGCGCCGGCCTCACCTTCCTCATCACGGCGGCCGTCGTCTACTTCCTCATGATCATGCCGCTCACCCGGTACAAGGCACGCCTGGAGGCCCGCAGGCCGAAGGACTCCACTCCCCCCGCGAAGACGGAGCTGGACCTCCTCACCGAGATCCGCGACGAGTTGATCGCACAGCGCGGGGCGGCCGGGAACGGCACCGTGGGGATCGGCGCCCAGCGCTCGTCGGGACCGGGGGACGGCGGCGGTTCCGGCGGCGGTAACCCCTCCGGGACGGGCTCACGTCCGGAGGGCTGAGCGACGGGACGGGGCCCCGGGAACGCGCACCCGGGGAAGCCGACGCCCCGCCCGGCCGAGCGGTCCCGGCCCGGGGCGCCGGACGAACGCCGCCACGGGTTCACGGGATCAGATGTGGTGCGGGGGCTTCTCGTCGAGGAAACGCGCCAGGTCGTCCCCGGCACCGGCGCCGGTGGGGCGCTCGCCCCACCCGAGGTCGGTGTCGTCGGGAGCGGCGTCGCCCAGGGGGTCGTCGAAGACCAGGGGCACCCGGGGGA
>NZ_VKHS01001213.1 GCF_014141525.1 Streptomyces calidiresistens | reverse complement strand
CCCTTCGGGAGCGGGGTGGATTATTCCTCCCCGCTCTCCCGCCCCATTTCCGTTCCCATCTCCACGGCTCGATGGAGCAGGGAGTGGAGAGTCGACTCGATCGCGATTTCCGCCAAAATTTCCCAATACTCATCACTCCCCTCCTCCACCTGCCCCACGATCCTGTTCGCGATGTCCGCCTTCATCCCTTCCGCGACCTCCCTCTCGTCCGCGGAACCAAAGCACCAATGCAGGGTCTTCGCATCCGGTTTCCATGGTGCGTCCAGCGCTCCGGAGGGCCCATTTCCCGCTGTCCCGGGTTTCGCGCGGACGTAGAGGTGGGCTTTGGTGTCGGGATTCGAATCCGATTTCTCTTTTTCCGTCGACATGCCGGACAACCTCTTCTTCGCGTCGCCTTCGGTTCCACGCGGACATGGACGGGCTCCCCTGCGCCACATCGTGGCCGACGCCTCACCGCGCGCGACGGGGCACCCCACGGGGATTCTCCAACGTCTCCGGGGCCCGGAGGGAGCTATTCCCTCAGGGCCTCGTCGAGGGTGTCGTGGGATTCGATGAAGGCATCGATGCCGACAATGCCCATGGTGCGTTTGATCATGCCGGTGGGGGCCACCAGGCTCAGTCGGCCCCCGGCCGCGTCCAGGGCCCGGTGGGCGGCGATCAGGGCATTGAGGCCGGTGGAGTCCATGAAGGACACCCGCCGCATATCGAGCACCAACCGCGGGCAGGGGCCGGGCGGGACCGTGAGCGCCGCGGCGAAGGCCGCCCTGTTGTGGTAGTCGATCTCCCCGGCGAGGGTGACCACCCGCACGCCGCCGTCCCCGGCCCGGGAGACCCACAGTTGCTCGGGCTCCTCGGCCTGGTCGGCGTTCCCGGGATCCACCTCGCTCATACCGCTGATCCTGACACACCGAACCCACTCACCTGCCACGCCCTCCCGATTCCAGCCCGGGCACCCCGCGCCGGCGGGGACCGGGCGGGAGCCCTGGAGAACCCGGGTGAGATTCCCTCCGGACCCGGGTACGCGCGGGAGAGCCGATGAAAGCGAGACTGTGGTGATGGCACCGGCACCGAGCAACGGCGGCAACACCGCCCCCGGCCCGCGCGCCCCGCGCCTGACGGCCGCCCTGGACCT
>NZ_VKHS01001212.1 GCF_014141525.1 Streptomyces calidiresistens | reverse complement strand
CTCCGGACGCACCGCGGTCACCTCGCGGGCTCCGGCCGTCCGGGTCGTCCGGACCCCCCGACGACCGGCGCCAGCCCCCGGGACCGGTCCACGGCCCCGGCGTCCCCGCAGGCGGCGAGCCAGTTGGCGAGCATCCGGTGACCCCATTCGGTGAGTACCGACTCGGGGTGGAACTGCACCCCCTCGACCGGCAGGTCGCGGTGGCGCAGCCCCATGATCACACCGGGTCGCTCGTCGGTCGCGGCCGTGCGGGCGGTGACCTCCAACTCCTCGGGGAGGGTGCCCTCGACGACGGCCAGCGAGTGGTAGCGGGTGACGGTGAAGGGCGAGGGCAGGCCGGCGAAGACCCCGCCGCCGGCGTGCTCGATCGCCGAGGTCTTGCCGTGCAGCAGTTCGGGGGCGCGGTCCACCACCCCGCCGTACGCCACCGCCATGGCCTGGACGCCCAGGCAGACGCCGAAGACGGGGACGCCCGCCTCGGCGCAGTGGCGCACCATCTCCACGCAGACCCCGGCCTCCTCGGGGGTGCCCGGGCCGGGGGAGAGCAGCACCCCGGCGAAACCGCCCTCGGCGACCCGATCGACGGTCACGGCGTCGTTGCGCAGCACCTCGCAGTCGGCGTCGAGCTGTTGCAGGTACTGCACGAGGTTCCAGACGAAGCTGTCGTAGTTGTCCACGACGAGAATCCGGGTGGTCATCGGCGCGTCGTCCTCACTTCGGTGGTCCCGGTGCGTCGCGGGGCGGGGCGCGCGAGGCCCGCCCGAATCGTCCCGCACACCCCGGTCACTCCTCGACCGTCACGTTGTTGAAGGGCAGGATCGGCTCCGCCCATGGGAAGACACGGGTGAAGAGCAGGTAGACCACCCCGAGCACCAGGCACAGGGCGATCAGCGCGCGCACCGGCGTGTTGCCCGGCAGGTGCCGCCAGATCCAGCCGTACATGCCGTCCGTTTCCTCTTCTCTGCCCGTGGCGGATCCCCGCCCCTCCGCCGCCCGGTGGGTGCCCGGGTCCGCGGCGTCGCGCGTGCCCGTCCCGGGGCGCGGCGGCGCGACCCCAGCGTACGACGCGCCGGGGCGCCCCCGGGTGGCGTCGGCGGGACGGGTTCGGCCCGGGGGGCCGTCCCGGGGGAGGG
>NZ_VKHS01001211.1 GCF_014141525.1 Streptomyces calidiresistens | reverse complement strand
GGGGAGCGGGCGACCCCCGCTCGTCAACCCCGCCGGTACGGCCGGAAAGCGATGGTGCCCCCCGGGCGGGGGATTCCGGGGGGAGCCCGGGGTCCGCCGACGCGGCCGAGGGGGCGGCGGGCGACGAGGAGCCGGGCGACGCCGCCGCCGGCCCGGCCACCGGGGGGTCCGAGGACGCCTCGGCCCCCGGGGACGGCGGGGAGCCGGCGGCGGACGCCGGGACGCCACGCCTGCCCCGTCCCGCCCGGGGCGGGGACGACGGCCACGAGCCCTCCGGGACGGAGGAGGCGGAGCCCGCCGGGCCCGGCGGGACGGACGGGACCGAGCGGACGCCCGACGCCGAGGGAGTTCGCGCCGACACCGCCGCCGGGAAGGACGCCGACCCCGAGCGGAAGGACCGGAAGGACCGGACGGACGGGGACGGGGGCGAAGCCGCCGCCGGTGACGCCGACGACGCCGGTGAGGGGGACGACGGGACGGACCCGGGGGCCGATGCGCCGGCCGACCGGACGACCGTGCTGCGCGTGCCGCCCTCCTCCACGAAGGCCGACACGAAGGCCGCCCCGAACTCCGACACGCAGACCGAGCCGAAGACCGGGTCGAGGACCGACGGGACCGGGACCGACGGCCCGGCCGAGGACGCACCGTCCGACCGCACCACGGCCCTGCGCGTGCCGTCCCCCGCCCGGAAGGACCGGAAGGACCCGAAGGACTCGAAGGAAGAGGGCGGAGGCGAAGCCGCCCCCGAGGACGCCGACGACGGTGAGGGGGGCGAGGGGACGGGGCCGGGAACCGATGGGCCGGCCGACCGGACCACCGTGCTGCGCGTGCCCGCCCCGGCGAAGAAGACCGACACCTCCACCGGGAAGGCCGGGAAGGCCGGGAAACCTGCCGCGCCCGGTGCTCCGGACGCGGAACCCGGACGACCGGAGGGGAGGGCCGGGGACCCGGCGGTCCCGCCGGCGCCCCCGGCCGCCCCACCGAAGCCCGCTGCCGACGACGCCCCCGACGCCGCCGACGCCGACGACGCCCCCGACGCCGACGACGCCCCCGCCGGGAAGGCCGCCGGGGCGAAGCCCGTCGATCCGCGGGCCGGCAGCACCTTCGTGCCCCTGCGCAAGGACGGCGACGTTC
>NZ_VKHS01001210.1 GCF_014141525.1 Streptomyces calidiresistens | reverse complement strand
CCCGGGGGAGGCACCGTCCCCCGCCGCACTCCTCCCCGACCTTCCGGCCCGGGCCCGTCGGGGCGCCGGCGCGTTCCTCGACGGGGCGGGCGCGGCGGCCCGGGGCATCGGCGTTCCCGCCCTGATCGTGCTGGCCCTGTGGACCACCTCGCCCCACCCCGACGCCGGTGCGGCGGCGGCCCTGCGGGTCGCGATCACCCTGTGGCTGCTGGCCCACGGCACCCCGCTGGAACGCGTCGCCACCCTCGACGGCGTCCCCGCGCCCCTGGCGCTCACCCCCCTGCTGCTCACCGCCGTCCCGGTGTGGCTGCTGTGGCGGGCCGCGCGTGACGCCCTGCCGGCCGGCCGCCCGATGCCGGAGGCGGCCGCCGCGGCCGTTCGGGTGAGCCTGGGCTACGCGGCGGCCGGGGTGCCGGCGATCCTGTTCGCCGCGTCGGGCCCGCTGCGGGCGGCCCCGGGCCGGGCCCTGCTCCACCTCCTCCTCCTCGCCCTGCTCGTCACCCTGGTCGCCGCGCTGCGCTCGGCGGAGCCACCCGCCCCCACCGGCCGGCTCGCCGCCCTGCTGCGTCCCGCCGACCACGGCGCCCTCCGCGCCGCCTGCGCCGGCGCCGCCGCGATCCTCGGGGCGGGCGCCCTGCTCGGCCTCGTCGCGCTGATCGGGGAGGCCGACACCGCCCGGACGGACTTCGGCCTGCTCGCCCGGGACTGGTCCGGCCGCGTCGCGCTGGGGCTGCTCGTCCTGGCCCTGCTGCCCAACCTCGCGGTGTGGGCCGCCGCGCACGGGCTGGGTCCGGGGTTCGCCCTCGGCGGCGGCACCCTGGCGCTCGGCCCGCTGCCCGCCCTCGCGGCCGGACACACGGTCGGGCCGTTCACCGTTCCGGGGGCGGGGGACCCGCCGGTGCTGCCCGCCTTCCCGCTGTTGGCCGCGCTGCCCGGACCCGACCCGGTGGGACCGATGGGGCTCGCGGCGGCGGGGTGCGTGCCGCTGGTGGGCGGGGTGGCCGCCGGTGTGGCGCTGGGGCGTGCCGCGGTGCCGCGTCGCGGCGACCGCGGTACCGCCGCCGGCGCGGGGGACACCCTGCTCGCGGCCCTGGTCGCCGCGACCGTCTCGGGAGCGCTCCTGGCCCTCGCGGCC
>NZ_VKHS01000121.1 GCF_014141525.1 Streptomyces calidiresistens | reverse complement strand
CCCGGGGGCCCCGGCGCCCCCCGCCGGGGAGGCCGCCGGGGCCCCCGGGGCCTCGGGGACCGCCGAAAGCCCCGCCCCGGCGTCGGGCGCCGCCCGGGAGGAGGAGCTGCGGCGGATCGCCGCCGCCGTCCCCGACCCCGAGCTACCCGTCATCGGCCTCGGCGACCTCGGCGTGCTGCGCTCGGTGCGGCTGTCCCCCGACGGCACCCGCGCCGACGTGGAGATCACCCCCACCTACAGCGGGTGCCCCGCCGTGGAGGCCATGGCCGGCGACGTGGAGAGCGCCCTGCGGGGGGCGGGCGTGCCCGAGGTGCGGGTGCGCACCGTCCTCTCCCCGCCGTGGTCCACCGACGACATCACCCCCGCCGGGCGCCGTGCCCTGGCCGACGCCGGGCTGGCCCCGCCCCGCCCCGGCGGGCCGACCGGCGGGGCCGCCGACGGCCCGGTGCCGGTCGAGCTGGCCATCCGCTGCCCGCGCTGCGGCTCCACCGCCACCACCCTGATGAGCCGCTTCTCCGCCACCCCCTGCACCTCGCTGCGCCGCTGCGAGTCCTGCCGCGAGCCGTTCGACCACGTCAAGGAGCTGATCCATGTTCCACGAGCTGCGGGTTGAGGCGGTCGAGCGGCAGGGTCCGGACGCGGTGGCCGTCACCCTCGCCGTCCCCGAGGACCTGCGCGCCGCGTTCCGCTTCCTGCCCGGCCAGCACCTGACCCTGCGCCACCGGGCGGAGGACGGCACCGAGCTGCGCCGCAACTACTCCATCTGCACCCCGGCCACGGACCCCGACGGCCCCGCCGACCTGACCATCGGCATCCGCCGCCTGCCGGGCGGCGTGTTCTCCGCGCACGCCGTGGAACGCCTGGCGGTCGGCGACACCCTCTCCGTCATGCCGCCGGCCGGCCGGTTCACCCTGGTGCCCAAGCCGGGCCGGGTCGCGGCGATCACCGGCGGCAGCGGCATCACGCCGGTGCTGTCCATGGCCTCCACCCTGCTGGCCGTCGAGCCGGAGGCCCGGTTCACGCTGCTGCGCAGCGAGCGGACCGCCGCCGACGGCATGTTCGTCGAGGAGGTCGCCGAGCTGAAGGACCGGTACCCCGACCGGTTCCAGCTGGTGCACAGCCTCACCCGCGAGGACCTGCACGCCGGCCCCGCCTCGGGGCGCCTGGACGCCGACCGGCTGCGGACCCTGCTCCCGGCGCTGCTGCCGGTCGCCGACGTGGACGCCTGGTACCTGTGCGGGCCGCCCGGCCTGATCGACGGCGCGCGCACCGCCCTGGGCGACCTGGAGGTGCCGCGCGAGCGCGTGCGCACCGAGCTGTACCACCCGGACGACGCCCGCGACGTGCCCACCGGCCCGGTACGGGCCGCCGCCCCCGGTGGGGAGACCACCGGTCCGGCCCGGGGCGCGATGCTCACCGCGACGCTGGACGGCCGCTCCGGCGGCGGACCGGTCGGCGAGGGCGAGACGCTGCTGGACGCGGTGCTGCGCGGCCGACCCGACGCCCCGTACGCCTGCAAGGGCGGGGTGTGCGGCACCTGCCGGGCGCTGCTGGTGCGCGGCGAGGTCCGGATGGACCGCAACTACGCGCTGGAGTCCGAGGAGCTGGACGCCGGGTTCGTGCTGGCCTGCCAGTCCCGCCCGCTGACCCCCGAGGTGGAGCTGGACTTCGACCGCTGACCCGGCCGGCGGGCCGGGAGGTCGGCCCACCGGCCGGATCGGCGGCGTGACCGCGCGGCGGATCTCCGCCAGGATGGCCCCCGGGGTCCGGGAAGGATCACCGGGGGCACCCGGGGAGCCCGGGAACCGGGGCCCGGAGGATCACCGCACGACCGGCAAGGACGGTGGAGAGATGATCGACAGACCGCTGCTGAACCGTCGCCTGGACGGCCACGGCACGACGATCTTCGCCGAGATGTCGGCGCTGGCGGTGCGCACCGGCGCGATCAACCTCGGCCAGGGCTTCCCCGACACCGACGGCCCCGAGCAGGTCCGCGAGGCCGCCGTGCGGGCGCTGCGCGAGGGGCGCGGCAACCAGTACCCGCCCGGCCCCGGCATCCCGGAACTGCGCGCCGCGATCTCCGACCACCAGCGGCGCTTTCACGACCTGACCTTCGACCCCGACACCGAGGTCCTGGTCACCGCCGGCGCCACCGAGGCCATCGCCGCCTCCCTGCTCGCCCTGCTGGAGCCCGGCGACGAGGTCATCGCCCTCGAACCCTTCTACGACTCGTACGCCGCCTGCATCGACATGGCCGGCGCCCGCCGCGTGCCGCTGACGCTGCGGGCCCCGCACTTCCGGCCCGACCTCGACGAGTTGCGGGACGCCATCACCCCCCGCACCCGGTTGCTGCTGCTGAACTCCCCGCACAACCCCACCGGCACCGTCCTCAGCCGCGCGGAGCTGGGCGAGATCGCCGGGCTGGCCGTGGAGCACAACCTGCTGGTGGTCACCGACGAGGTCTACGAACACCTGGTCTTCGAGGGCGAGCACGTGCCGCTGATCTCCCTGCCGGGGATGCGCGAACGCACCGTCTCCATCTCCTCCGCCGGCAAGACCTTCTCCTTCACCGGCTGGAAGGTCGGCTGGGTGACCGGTTCGGCCCCGCTGGTGTCGGCGGTGCGGACGGCGAAGCAGTACCTCACCTATGTGAGCGCCGGGCCGTTCCAGTACGCGGTCGCCGAGGCCCTGGCCCTGCCCGACGCCTACTTCACCGACTTCCGTGAGGATCTGCGCGTCAAGCGGGACCTGCTCGCCGACGGCCTGACGGAGGCCGGCTTCGAGGTGTACCGGCCGCAGGGCACGTACTTCATCACCACCGACGTGGCGCCGCTGGGCGAGAAGGACGGCGTGGCGTTCTGCCGGGCCCTGCCGGAGCGGTGCGGGGTGGTCGCGGTGCCCAACGCCGTCTTCCACTACGACACCCCCGACGCCGGCCGCTCCCAGGTCCGCTTCGCCTTCTGCAAGCGTGTCGAGGTGCTGCGGGACGCCGTGGACCGCCTCCGCGCCCCCGCCGGCTGACGGGCGGTCGGAACGGCCGCGTTCTGCGGTCCGGCCGGGGTGATGCCGGTGCGGTCCGGGTGGGCCGGCTCCCACCCGGACCGCACCGGAGGGTGCTCAGTCGAGGCAGAACTCGTTGCCCTCGATGTCCTGCATCACGATGCACGACTCGTTCTCCTCGTCGGCGAGCATCACCCGCACGCACACCGCGCCGAGAGCGACGAGGCGGTCGCGTTCGGCCCGGAGCACGGCCAGGCGCTCCTCCCCCACGAGTCCGATGCCGGCGCGCACGTCCACGTGCACCCGGTTCTTCGCGACCTTGCCCTCGGGAACGCGCTGGAAGTACAGGCGCGGACCCGCCCCCGTGGGATCCGCACACCCCGCCCACGGGCTCCGTTCCCCGGCAGGCAGCGAGTCGACGAAGTCGTCCCAACCGGCGAACCCCTCGGGGGGCGGCGAGAGGACATATCCCAACACCTCGCACCAGAAACGGGCCACGCGCAGGGGGTCCGCGCAGTCGAAGGTGATCTGGATCCGCTTGACCGATGCCATCGGGCCACCCTAACCATGCGGTGTCCCCCACCTCATCCCGATAAAATCGGAGTCGGCGGAGGAACGCGCCCGGGCCCGGAGGCACCCCGGGGCGGGGCCGCCGAGTCGGCGTCAACGGCGGGGACGCGTACCCGGAGGTGTTCGTCCGGCCGTTGTCGCCGGCGGAGGGCCGCAAGCCGGCCCGGATCGGCCGGACGGGGGAGGACCCGGTGCGGTGGCGTCGGGCGATCGTGGTGTTGATGCAGGTCGGCGCCGATCGCGTGCGGGGATGTGATCCACGCGTTCACCGAGCGGGGGTTCGCGGCACCGGACCCGAAATGGAGTGGGGGCCGCCCGGGGTGATCGGTGAGGCGGTCCGGAAACGGATCTGCCCGATCGCCCGGACCTCCCCGTCTCCCGGGGCATCGCCGCGTTTCCCACCCGATTACTGTCGAAGCCGCGCGAGCGTCTGCTCGACCGCGGCACCGTCGCGGCGATCGGCCGGGAGACCCTGCGTCGCATCCCGCGTGCCGGCGGCGTGCCCGGCAGAGCCCCTCCACCCGGAAAGCCTCCGGCGACCCGAACTTCATGACCACGATGCACCGGATCCCGGACCTCTACGACCACCCGCCCGACGAGGGCCGGGTGATCCGCGTCGACGAGTTCGGACCGCTGAACCCGAGACCCCGCGAGGGCAGGGCCCGGACGCCCCGCCGCACCGCCATCCCGACGGCCGGGACAAGGTGGCCCTCTTCCGCGGAGCGCCGGTGGCTCGCGGTTGCCGGTGCGCTAGGACCTCATCTCCGCCAAGCCCTTCTCCAGCGTCACGTCGGGTGAGTAACCCAATTCGGTCCTCGCTGCGGTGATGTCGTAGGAACGGTCACGGCCGGTCCAGCTCACGAGCCAGTTCGTCAGCGGGGGCGCCGTCTTCCGGCGGAGCAGGCGTGCCGTGCGATCCATCATGGCCGCCATGGGTGCCGCGACCGTCATGGGCACGCTGCGACTCTTGGACAGGTCCACACCACGCGTGGCGAGCAAGGGGGTGAGGAAGTTCCGGATGGGCATCGGGGTGCCGTCGGTGATGTAGTAGACGCCTCCGTGACGGCCCCGGGTGAGCGCGAGGAGGATTGAGCCGACCAGGTTCTCGACGTGTACGAAGTCGACGGTGTGCTCGCCGTTGTCGATCCAGGAGAACCGTCCGGCCTCGGCGACCTCGGTCAGTTCGTCGAGGGTCGCCATGCCTCGACCCCAGATGAACGGTGGCCGGATTACCACCAGGTCGGTTTTTCCACCACGGGCCTTCAGCAGCGCGCGTTCGGTGGCCAGTTTGACCCGGCTGTAGGCGATGTTCGCCCTGCCCTCCGGCGTCAGCTCGTCCACGACGGGAAGGCGCTGGCTGCCCGTGGAGACGGACGCGGCACTGACGAGCACGAACCGCCGCACTCCCGCGGCCACGCTCGCCGCGTGCAGGGCCACCGTCGGCACGAGATTGGCCTGTTCGAAGAGGGAGTCGGGTCCCCAGAACTCCATGTGGGCCGCGACGTGCACGACCGCGTCCACCTCCCGCAGTCCGGCGAGCCACGGCTGTGCACGGGGATCGGTCTCGCGGAGGTCGGCGAGATCGCCGGGGACCGGGGTGGCCCCGGCCGTACGCACGCGCCGGGCGCTCGAGTCCGACCTGGCGAGTGCCGAGACCTCGTGTCCTTCGGTGACGAGGCGATGGATGAGGGCGCTGCCGACGAAACCGCTGCCCCCGGTGACAAAGATCTTCATGCTTCCACTCCTCGTGTACGCACGTCCCGTGCGCCCTGGTTCGGGTACCGCGAGGCGAGCGGCTTGCCCGCGCGCCAGGTACATCGCCACCGAACGGTTTGGCGTCAATGTATCTATGTCTATGTAACCTGCCGTAGGATGGTGCGTCAAGCAGGAGGTGGCGATGTCCGGCGCGAGGGAACGCGTGACCGCGGCCCGGGTGGCCGACGAGTTCAGCCGTGCGGCGAAGATCCTCGTCCGTCACTTCAACGAACGTCTGGGTGAGCACGGTGTGTCGACACCGCGGTCCCGCGTCGTGGTCGAGGTGGCACGGTCGCAACCCGTGCGGGTCACCGAGCTCGCTCTCGCGGTCGGCATCACCCAGGGCACCGCTTCGTCGCTCGTCGACGCGCTCGTCCGCGACGGCATGCTCGAACGTCACGCCGGCGAGGACGACCGCCGGTCCGTGTTCCTCCGGGTGACCCCGCAGGGAGCCGCACTGGCCCGGGATTGGACGGCCGGCTACGAACTGGCGGCGGAAGAGCTGTTCAGTCCACTCACCGCGGAACAGCTGTCCGCATTGGTGGACATCCTGAAGGTTCTCACCGCCGATGAGACGTCCGCCGCGGGCGACTGACCGGCGGAGCACAGCCGGTCGGTGAGCGCGGCGGGTTCGATCCCGGCGATGGAACATCCCCGGCCCGGAGGCGTCCCGGCACGAGGTCCACCGGGGCCGTTCACCGACACCGATCGGGTCCCGGACGTGCTCCCCGCGTCGACCTCAACGGCGGGGACGCCCACCCGGAGGCACCCGGGCGGGAACGGACCTCACGCGGGCGCCGGTCGCCCCGCTCCGGCTCCGGCCGGATCGATCGACCGGTGGGCCCCCGAATCCCTGCTCAACAGGATGCCGCGTGGTTCGAACCCCGCCGATGAGTAGAAACGCGCGGCTTCCTCGTTGGGCGCGAAGACACCGGCGTACAGGAGCCGGATTCCGCGCTCGGCGGCGGCCCGCTCCGCCGCCGAGACCAGGGCCGTCCCAATGCCCTCACCTCGATGCCCCTCCAGGACCACCGTGTGGATCTCCGCCGAACGGCGAGGAACGAGGATCTGATGATCCGGGGGTTCCGCGCGCGGGACCACCTCGACCATGCCCACCACATCACCCGAGGACTCGGCGACGAGGATCACCACCCCGGGTTCATCCGCGAGGACTTCCTCGAAGTGCTCACGCACCCGCTCCCCGTCGGGAACGCGGTAGACGGTCCGATCGAGCCGGACGTGTCTTTCGGCATTGGCCAGACGCAGACGAACCAGCGCCGGCACGTCCCCGGGTTCCGCTGCCCTGACCGAGATGCCCATGGAGTCGAGCCTGCCGGCCCACCCACCGGCCCACAAGGCACCCGGATTCGGGGGCCTCTCCTCACCTCGTCCCCTCGATCGGCGCCCCCGACAGGATGTTCACCCACCTGTGGCAGGTGGCGACGGTGACCGCGCCGAACAACTCCGGCGTCGACACCTCCACCTCACCCACGCATATCGATCAGAAACGCATGGGGATCATTCGTCGAGGAAGAGCGCTTCGATCCTCAGGTCGAAGAGCTTGGCGAGACGGAAGGCGAGGGGAAGGCTCGGGTCGAACTTCCCTGTTTCGATCGCGTTGATCGTCTGCCTGGACACGCCGACACGCTGAGCCAGTTCGGCCTGCGTCCAACCCCGTTCGGCGCGAAGGTCCGTGATGCGGTTCTTCATCGGTATCGGATCCTACCGACGGCGAAGGCGACCATGAAGACGACTCCCATGAGCACGGGCAGGAGGGCGATATCGACATCGCGGGCGATGAGGCCGGCGGCGTCCGCGACGACATAGGAGAATCCGACGACCCACCCCACGCCGAGGGTGACCGCCAGAGCCTCCTGTGTGATCTTCCGTTGCAGCTCGTCGAGCGTGCGGAGAAAGCGCGTGAAGGCGATGATCCAGCCGATACCGACGGCGAGATTGACGACAACGGCGGCCCAGCTCACCGCCCGCTGCGGCGTATCCCACAGGAGTTGCGGACCGAACCTGGCCAGGGCCAGGGTCGCCGCCCAGGCGAGCGTCCAGAGCACGAGTCGAGCGGACGCCTTGATTTCGTTGTGTGCCTGCACGGGAGCCACCCCTCGATGCGATGTCAAGTACACTTGACACGCTACGAGGCGCCACATCCCGGTGTCAAGCGTGCTTGACACCGGGCACTGCCCGGGGGCGCACCGATCAGAGGCGCAAGGGGTTCGTTCGGCGAGGGTGTGGCCGGTGACGAAGCGGGGGCGGGGTCGGCGGTGGAAGAGCCCCCGGTTTCGACGGCGGGTTCGGCCGGGTCCCGACCCGCCGGGTGGAGGGCGGGCCGCCGCACAGCGGTTTGCGCGGTCTTCGACAGCACCCGGCGTTCCCCCGGGCGGCGACCTCGCGAGCGGCACAGCGGCACCCCGGCCCGTCCGCGCGGGCACCCCCGGCGACCGCACGTCCTCCCGCGACGACCGGATCCGCGCGACCCCACCGACCCGTCCACGCGCCGCCGACGAGCCGAACCCCGAGCGCTTCGAATCAACACATCCGAACCCTCGAATACATCAAAATCACCGAACGCCGTTTATCGAATCGACGACAGCACGGTTCGATGTTCTCCCGGAAACAGGAATACGGTTCTTTCACGCCCGTGACCGCCACTCCCCTTTCCCGAATGGAATTCCTCACCCGATCGCATCCGTGGCCTCATCGTTCGTCGAGGACGGGGCACGACACGACGCCCTCATGGCCACCGGCCGACCCGCGGAGGAAGGGAAGCTCCACCACGGTGACCCGGCACGGGATCGGAACGCGCTGCGCCCGGTGACCCGTCACGATGACGGTGCGGTGGTGGGCCGCCTCGTGGACCGGGTTCGGCACGGGAACCCCTGCGGCCGGGTGCGCGGGCGGCGGTCCGGGGCTTCGACCCCTTCGAGATGACGTCGCGCCACACACTCCACGCCGCATGACGCGCGGGCTCCCGGGGCCACTTCCGAAAGGCTCCGTGTGCTTCGACGAACAGAGCACGGGGGCCGATCGGGGACCCCGCACCGGCACCCCACCCGCCGGACGCCGACCGGTCAACCGGCGTCGGCGGGGCGGAAGACGCAGACCTGCGTGCCCGTGGAGGCCATCGTGTGGGAGACCAGCCGCAGGTGCCGGGCCACGCCGTCCTCCGGGAAGATCCGCTTGCCGCCGCCGAGCAGCACCGGCGAGATCATCAGGCGGTACTCGTCCACCATGTCGTTCTCCACCAGGCTTCGGGCGAGGACCGAGCTGCCCATCACGTGCATGTCGCCCTCCCCCGAGGCGCGCAGGTCGGCGATGGCCCCGAGCACGTTGTCGGCGGGCAGGAGGGTGGAGTTGTTCCACGTCATGTCGGCCTCGGTGAGGGTGGTGGAGGCGACGTACTTGGTGATCGCGTTCATGTGGTCGGCGAAGGGGTCGCTACCGGCGCGCTCCGGCCAGGCCGCCGCCATCGTCTGCCAGGTGCGCCGGCCGAACAGCAGGGCTCGGGTGTCCTTCATCGCCTCGTCGATGGCACCGCCCATCACCTCGACATCGAAGTACGGCATGGACCAACCGCCGTGGGCGAACCCGCCGTCGGTGTCCTCCTGCGGCCCGCCCGGGGCCTGCACCACACCGTCCAGGCTCATGAAGTCGCTCAGCACGATACGCATGGGTCGCCTCCTCAAGGCGTCGTCGGACGCGACCACGAGCACCCCACCCACCGCGAACGGCCGGTGACGTGTCGTGATCGTCCACGTCTCCTCGGAGAGTAGGGAACGCCTCTGACAATCCGTCCGCTCCGACGTGCCGCCGGGCGGACACCGAACCCGTCCGGACGCATCCGCCGCTCATCCCCCGCCGCCCGGGGCCTCCGTCCAGCCGTCCGCCCCGAGCGGATAGACGTACGCCGGGCGGCCCCGGGCACCACTGGTGCGGAACGGTTCGCCGCCGTCGTCGACGCGCACCGTGCCGTGCCGGTCATCGGCGACCCACTCCAACTCCAGGTACCACCGCACGTCGTGGTCGTCCGTGCGGGCGGTGACATACAGCACCAGGGGATCACTCCCGCTCACCTTGTGGGGAAAGGCGTGGAGGTCGGAGCCGGGTACGGCCACGGGACGTCCCGCGTCGAGGTCCACCTCCAGCGGGTGAGTGGGGACGTTGCCGCCGCAGCCCACTCCCATGATGTAGTCGTTCCACGGCAGCGGGGCCCCCTTGGCGACGAGACGCACGTGGAGATCCCGCAGGATCACCGTCCCCTCACCGACACCCTGGACGGTGATCTCCACGAACTGCTCCCCGGCGGTCACCGCCCCGGAAGCCGCCACCCAGACGGGGGCGTCCTGCTCGAAGGGCGGCGGGGGCACCTCGTCCGGCGGACGGTTGAGGAGGTAGTGCCGGCTGCACGGGTCCGGGAAGGCGTGGGGGCGGGTGGAGACGCGCAACGGAACGGAGTCGCCCACCGAAGCCGGGTCGGTCC
>NZ_VKHS01001209.1 GCF_014141525.1 Streptomyces calidiresistens | reverse complement strand
AACCCCCACCGGCCTCACCCGCATCCACATCCCCACCAGCCGCGAACCCGCCCGCTGGTACTGCACCGGCCCCTGCGCCACCTACGGCCAGGCCCTCGCCGAGGTCCGCACCCTCACCCCCACCACCTACATCCCGATCCCGCCCGAGCCCAACGCTGCCCGCCGCCGGGCGCCCCGCAGCGACGTGCGGTGCGGAACCCCGGCCGGAGCCCGCCGCCACCGAGAGGCCCGCGAACCCGTCTGTGGACGCTGCCGCCTGGCGGACGCCGAACGCCAGGCCCGCCTCCGCAAACCCCCCGCCTAACACCGCCATCACCACCACCCCGCCCCTTCCTTCCGGAAGGAGGGGGCGGGGCCCCGGCCGAACAGGAACCCGACATGCCCGCACCCACCATCCCTGTCCTCACCCCCGACGAGCACGACCTGCTACTCACCGGCGACTGGCGCACCCGCGCCGCCTGCCGCACCCACCCCGACCCCGAGATCTGGCACCCCACCGGCGACCGCAGCGACGCCGCCCGCCAACGCAAGGCCGCCCGCCTCACCACCGCCCCGGCCCCGGCCTGACCCTGACGGAGAACCCACGTGACCGACCACCACCGCCCCGCCCTCGCGCCGGGGGAGCGGCCCGCCCACGAACCCGCCGACCAGACCGCGCTCGCCGAAGCCGCCGCCCTCCTCGACGCCGGCGCGCCGGTACCCCCGCACGCCGGCCCGCTCCTCGCCCACCTCCTGCGCGCACACCTCACCGGCACCGCGCCCGCCACCGTGCCCCCGTGCCGGCACGCCGCAGACATCGCCCGCACCATCCTCACCACCACACCCGCCCACACCCCCGACACCGACACCGGGCATCCGGTGCACGTCACCATCACCACCCCCATGCCCATCCCCGTCACCGCCCTCGCCCACCTCACCAAGGCCGGCCAACAGCTCGCCGACGCCGTCGACACCGGCACCCTCCGCTTCGGCGAACACCTCCACCAACCCACCCGCCACGCGATGGCCCTGACCTTCACCGGCCGCCTCAACGACGACCAGCTCGACGACGAAGACGACCCCGACAACGACGAGGACGGGGAGCCGTGGACGGCCACCGACCACACCGGCACCACCGCCACCCTCCACCCCTCCCA
>NZ_VKHS01001208.1 GCF_014141525.1 Streptomyces calidiresistens | reverse complement strand
GGGGATCGCCGGGCACGGGTCGGGGCCCCGGGCCGAAGTACTCGCGCGGGTACGCGCCGGCCGCCTCCGCGTCGAGCCGCGGTTCCGCCGTGTTCGCCGCGGCGATCGCGGCGGCGGGATCCACGATGCCCGCCCCCAGGTCGTCGTCCCGGCCGGTGCCCGCTCCCCCTCCGGCGGTTTCCACGAGCAGTCGGCGGACCGCGGCGGGGTCGAGTTCCGGATGGGCGGCGCGCACCAGGGCGACCGCCCCGGAGACGAACGCCGCGGCGGCGCTGGTACCCCAGCCGTGCATGTACTGCCCGCCCGGTGCGGCGATCACCACGTCCTTGCCGGGGGCGCCGAGGGTGGCGTACCAGCGGCGGGTGGAGAAGGGGGCCCGGGCGCCGGTGCGATCGACGGCGGTGACCGCGATGACGCCCGGGTAGCCGGCCGGGTAGGAGATCGGGTCGCCGTCCTCGCCGCCGTTGCCCGCGGACGCGACCACCACCACGCCGTTGGCCAGCGCGTACCGGATCGCGGCGTCCTCCTCGGGATCGGGGTGGGCGGTGGGGCTGTCGTCGCCCAACGAGAGGTTGATGACGTCGGCGCCGTTGTCCACGGCCCATCGAATGCCCTCGGCGACGGTGCTGCCGTCGCGCCGGCGGTGCTCGGCCCGCGCCGGGTCCTCCTCCTCCAGCAGCACCCTCACCGGCAGCACCATCGCCTCCGGCGCGACCCCGATGACGCCCGATCCTGCGTCGGGGCCGTGGCCCCGTCCGGCGATGATGGCGGCCATCGCGGTGCCGTGCCGCGCCCACTCCGGGTCGCCGGGGCCGGCCCCCTCCCCCACCAGGTCGGTGCCCTCCAGGACCGCGCCGTGCAGGTCGGGGTGGGAGTCGTCCACCCCGGTGTCCAGGACGGCGACGGTCACCCCGGCGCCCCGGGTGGTCTGCCAGGCCGTGGGGGCGTTGACGAAGTCCAGTGCCCAGCGCTGTTGGTCGCGGATGGCGTCGGCGGCGGCGGTGGGCGCGCCACCCGTCAGCAGCACCCCGGTGAGCAGCGCGACGAGCAGCCGACTGCGGCCGGAACGGATCACGCGGTGCCTCCGACGGGGGACGGGCTCCCGGACGCGGGGAGCGGGCGGGTGGCGGTCGGGAGG
>NZ_VKHS01001207.1 GCF_014141525.1 Streptomyces calidiresistens | reverse complement strand
CCCCTCGGCACCCATCCACCGCCGGCCTCCCCGCCCGGACGGACCCCTTCGACGGCCGCGGCCCTCTTCTGCGCCGACCCCCCGGGCCCCACCATGATCCGGTGTCCACCCACACGTGGACGAGTCGACCGAAAGTGGGACCGTCTGTGATCCGGGTACTGCTGGTGCACGAAACCCCCTTACTGCGCTCCGCCCTCGCCGCCGCACTGGGAGCCGATCCGGAACTGCGCGTCGAGGCGACCTCGTGGCGCGAGGCATCGGAGGGGGATCGAATCACCCGCGCCGACGTGTGCGTCGTCGACACCGACACCCCCGAACCGGGGGCCCCGGACCGGCACCTCCCGCTCCTCGACCTGGGCCGCCGACTGCGCGCCGGCTCCACCGCCCTCCTCGTGCTCGCGGCCACCGGCCGCCCCGGCCTGGTACGCCGCGCCACGGAGGCCGGCGCGCTGGGGTACGTCAGCAAGGACGCCGAACCCGACCGTCTCGCGAAGGCGATCCGGATGACCGCCGAGGGGCACCGGTACGTCGACGAGGCACTCGCCCCCGACTTCATCGGCGCCACCACCATCCCCCTCACCCCCAGGGAGCTGCACGTCCTCTCCCTGATCGCCGACGGTTGCTCACCGGCCGAGATCGCGGACCGCCTCCACCTGTCCCGGGGCACCGTCCGGAACTACGTCGCCGCCGTCACCCGCAAGACCGGGGCCCGCAACCGCGTGGACGCCGTCCGCGTCTCCCGCGAGGCCGGATGGATCTGACCAGCCGAGGACCGACTCCCGGTACAGGGCGGAGCGTTCCACCACCTCGGCGTGCGTCCCCCACTCCACCCGCTCCCCGTCCAGCACCAGCACCCGGTCGGCCCGTCGCGCCGATCCCGGCCGGTGGGCGATGACCACCAGCGTCCGTCCCGCCCTCCCCGCCAGGGCGTTCTCCGCCCGTGCCTCCGCCGCCGGGTCCAGGTGGCAGGTCGCCTCGTCCAGGACCAGCACCGGCGCCGGGGACAGGTGCGCTCGGGCCAGCGCCACCAGTTGACGCTCCCCGGCGGACAGCGCCGCCGGTACTACCCGGCCGTCCGGACCGCCCAACCGCTCCACCACCTCCGCCGCCCCCACCTCCCGCACGGCCTCCATCAGCAC
>NZ_VKHS01001206.1 GCF_014141525.1 Streptomyces calidiresistens | reverse complement strand
GGGGGGTCGGCAGGTGTGGCGGGGACGGCCGGGCCGCCCCCGCCGTGCGCTCAGCTCTCGTCCGCGGACTCGTCCTCGACGTCCGCGCGCCACTCGAACGGCGCGTCCACCGCGGGGGTGTGGGACTTGAGGCCGGCCTGCTGCTCCTCGGGCTCCTCGAAACCGTGGTGCGCCATGGGTTCCTCCTTCGGTCGGCACCGGCCGCGATCGGGGCGGGGCTCCGGATACCCCGTGATCGCGAACCGAATGCACCTGCGAGTGAGTTGCGACAATGAATGTAGTGAGCCGTCCGGGTGATTTCCACCCCTCGCCCCGCGCATTTCGGGAAGCGGCCGGAATTCACCCCCGGCCGCTTCCGGGAACGGGGTGTTTCACCGGTCCAGCGAACAGTCCCCGCACCGGTCCCCCGGCGGAACGCGGTAGAAAAGGCAGCAGCTGCGCCGCCGGAAGGACAGGGCGGAATCGGTGATCTCCCCGGTGCCCACCAGGGCTCCGGTGGCCAGGAGGCGGGCGACGAGGTCACCGGCCGCTTCCCGCGTCCCGGGCCGGGCGGCCACCAGCGCGCGGCCCGCCTCGACCAGGGCGGAGGCGGCGTTGCCGATCAGCAGCCGGGGCGCGATCCGCACGCGCAGACCCGCCGCCATGGCCGTCAGCCGCTCCTCCACCACCAGGCGGTACAGCAGCGCGGCGGTCTCCCCGCGATCGCGCGCCCACCACCCGACCGGGGTGGGGAACCGCAGGGCGGGGCCGTCGTCGGCGCGCTGGAGGTCCGCGGGATCCGGCACCACCCCGTGCACGACGGCGCAGGCCAGCAGGGGTGACCACAGTCGGGCGGCGTGACCGAGCTGGACCACCGAGGCGGCGACCCGGGGCTCGGTGGTGCCGTACCGGCGGGCGTTGTCGGCCACCAGGTCGGCCGAGCCGGCGGCGTAGCTCTCGGCCACCGGGTGCCAGCCGTCGTCGGGGCCGGCCACGACGGGGGCGAAGAAGCCCCCGAGGGTCGCCACGTCCGCGAGGGCGGCGGCGACCGTCGCGGGTGGTGCCTGCGCCGGGGAGGTCACGTCGGCGCTCTCCTTTCCGGTTCCGGCCGGAGGGGTTGTTTCCGGCCGCGTGGGTGGAGCGGGTGGGGCGGGGGAGTCCC
>NZ_VKHS01001205.1 GCF_014141525.1 Streptomyces calidiresistens | reverse complement strand
GGAGATGTGTATAAGTGACAGGAACGGGGGTGTCCGGGTTTGCTTCCGTGATGCCGGGTAGGCGATCACCCATCACCGAGGAAAGGAAACCGATCATGACCGACCGCGGCGACAAGGGCACCACCGACAAGCTCAAGGGCAAGGCCAAGGAGATGGTCGGCAAGGCCACCGGTGACCGGCGCAAGGAGCAGGAGGGCAAGACCGACCAGGCCAAGGGCAAGACGAAGGAGACCTTCGACGACGTCAAGGGCCGGGCCAAGGGGGTCGGGGACTCCCTGGGCGACGACAGCTCCCGCGACCGCTGAGGAGCTGTCCGAAACCTTCTCGCTCCGGACGGGCGCGGACCGCGAGGTTCCGCGCCCGTCGGCGTGCGCGCGAATGGTTCGCGCGCTTCTCCATCGGGGTCGCCCCGGGCACGGGGGGCAGCCGGTCGGGGGGCCCGAACCGCACGTCGACGCGGGGCGCGAAGAGCACCCGGGGGGTTCCCACCGGAGCGGGCAGACCGCACGCGGCGATCAGATCCTCCCGGCACTCGAGGAGCTCCGCGCGGTGCAGCGGCCAGGTGGGGTGAACGTTGGGCAGGTGGAGCGTGGAACCGTCGTGCCACCGGGTGTGCAGCCCCCAGCGGGCGGTGAGGAAGGCGTCCAGCGGGTCGAGATCCCCGGCCCGGATCGGTTCCCCCACCCCCACCCTGATGAGGGATCCCGGCGCCGGGACGCCGGGAGGAGTGATGCGGCGCGAGGTCCAGGTGAGTTCGCGACCCTCGCGCCGCCGCCCCATGGCGGCCCACCGGTAGGGCAACCGCAGCGCCGCCCGGGACCCGAGCACCGGCAGCAGGCGTTCGCATTCCAGGGTGAGGAAGACCACACCTCGACGACCTCGGCCGTCGACACCGTAGACCCGCACATTGGTCTCCAGGAAGTCCCCGACCCACGGCAGGCCCGGCCCCCGGCCGAAGCCGAGACCGCGCATGCCGAAGGGAACCAGTCCCACCCAGGTGACCCCGTCGTGCACGTCGGGTCGCACCCCGGGGGGCAGGTGGGGGGCGACGAGGGCCGGATCGATCGGCCAGTGCAGGAAGGTCACCTCGAGCCACGCCTGGGAAAGGACGGTGCGGCGCAGCGGGCGGGGGCTGAGGGGGGTGA
>NZ_VKHS01001204.1 GCF_014141525.1 Streptomyces calidiresistens | reverse complement strand
CGGGGGTCACCACGTGGGCGACCAGGCGGGCGCCGCCGCCGGGGGCCGGGCGGGCCACCACCGCCACGTCGGCGACGCCCGGGCAGTCGCGCAGGGCCGCCTCGATCTCGCCCGGCTCGATGCGGAAACCGCGGATCTTCACCTGGTGGTCGGCGCGTCCGAGGTAGGCGAGGTCACCGTCGGGCAGCAGCCGCACCAGGTCGCCGGTGCGGTACATGCGGCTGCCGGGCGGCCCGTAGGGGTCGGGCACGAAGCGCTCGGCGGTCAGGGCGGGGCGGTCGCGGTATCCCCGGGCCACCCCGGCGCCGGAGACGTACAGTTCGCCGACGGTGCCGGGCGGCACCAGTCGCCCGGTGTGGTCGAGCACGTAGCCGTGCTGTCCCGCCAGGGGGAGGCCGATGGGCGAGGGCGCGGGGCCGTCGGGGTCGTCGGCGGTGATCTCCCGGAAGGTCACGTGCACGGTGGTCTCGGTGATGCCGTACATGTTGACCAGGGCGGGCCGTTCCCCGGCGGGGCCGGCGAACCAGTCCCGGTAGTCACGGGTGTCGAAGGCGTCGCCGCCGAAGACGACGGTGCGCAGCGCCAGGTCGGCGAAGGAGGCGCCGTGCCGCTCCAGGTGGGCGCGCAGCCCCTTGAAGGCGGCGGGGGTCTGGTTGAGGACCGTCACGCCCTCCTCGCGCAGCAGTCGGTGGATCGCGGCGGGGTCGCGCACCTCCTCGACGGTGGGAACGACGACCCGTCCGCCGGTGGCCAGCGCTCCCCACACCTCCCAGACGGAGAAGTCGAAGGCGGGCGAGTGCAGCAGGGTCCACACGTCCCCGGGGCCGAAGTCGAAGTGTCGGTCGGCCGCGTCGAGCAGCCGGGCGAGGTTGCCGTGGGTGATCTCCACGCCCTTGGGCCTGCCGGTGGAGCCGGAGGTGTAGATGATGTAGGCGAGGTCGTCCGGTTCCGGCCGGGCCGGTTCCCCGGTCCGGGGGCCGGGGTCGGGGGCGTCCCCCGACCCGGCGCCCCGGACGGGCAGGGTGCGGACGGGCAGGCCGCGCACGGCGGCGGCACCGGTGTCGTCCGTGACGACCAGGCGGGCCCCGGCGTCGGCGAGGGTGTCGGCCCGGCGGGCCCGGGGGTGGGAGCTGTCTCTTATACAC
>NZ_VKHS01001203.1 GCF_014141525.1 Streptomyces calidiresistens | reverse complement strand
GGGCCGGGTGGCCCGTCCGCCCCCTTCCGGCGTGTCCGGTGTCCCGGTCCCGGGGCCCCGCTCCTCCCCACCCGACCGGAACGGGCAGGAAGTGTCGGGCCCCGCCCCCGGTCGGCGTCCCAGAGTGGGAGGCGTCGAGGGAAGGAGATCCGGTGCTCGAGCACCTCAACCGCGCCATGGACCGCGTCGAGGAGCGTCTGGCCGGCGACCCCGGCGTGCCGATCGACGTCGCCGACCTCGCGAGGATCGCGATGACCTCGGAGTACCACTTCCGACGTCTGTTCTCCGCGCTCGCCGGGATGCCGCTGTCGGAGTACATCCGGCGCCGGCGCCTCACCCTCGCGGCGGCGGAGGTGACGGCCGGGGAACGGACCCTGCTGGAGGTCGCCGTGCGTCACGGCTACGGCTCCGGCGAGGCGTTCGCCCGGGCGTTCCGGGCGGTGCACGGCGTCGGGCCGGCCGAGGCCCGTCGCGCGGGGGCACCCCTGCGCTTCCAGCCCCGGATGTCCTTCCACCTGGTCGTCGAAGGGAGTGACGAGATGCGATACCGCGTCGTGGAGAAGCCGGCGTTCTCACTGGTCGGGCGGAAGGCCCGGGTACCGCTGGTGCACGAGGGGGTGAACCCGGCGATCGCGGAGTTCGTGCGCGGTCTCGGGGAGGAGACCCATGAACGGATCGAGGCGCTGTCGGACCGGGAGCCGCACGGGGTGATCTCCGGCTCCGTCCTGCTCTCCGAGGACCGCTCGGAGGGCACGGAGTTGGACTACTACCAGGCGGCGGCGACCGGCGCCGAACCACCGGCGGACATGGACGTGCTGCCGGTGGCGGCCGGGACGTGGGCGGTCTTCGAGAGCTCCGGTCCGTTTCCGCTGACCCTGCAGTACACCTGGCGGGACGTCTTCACCCGGTGGTTCCCCTCCCACCCGTACCGCACCGTTCCGGGACCCGAACTGCTGCGGGTGGAGCTGTCGGAGGACGGGACGCGGGCCGACGCCGAGATCTGGATCCCCGTCACCCGCACCGACACCCCGGCGCCCTGACCCCGTTGGGGCGGAGGGGAGGGTGGAGCCCTCCCCTCCGCCCCGAAGAGGTGAGCTCCGGGCCCGCGGCTCCCGGGACCCCGCCCCGGCCGACCGTCGGGGCCGG
>NZ_VKHS01001202.1 GCF_014141525.1 Streptomyces calidiresistens | reverse complement strand
GGTTGGGGAGCGATCGGGGAGGAGAGCGTTCGAGGAGGGGCCGGAGAACGCGCACGGTCCCCCGACGCATCGGGGGACCGTGGGAACGGGTGCCCGGTGTGGGATTCGAACCCACATGCCGCGAAGGCACGGCTGTTTGAGAGCCGCGTGTCTGACCAGTTCCACCAACCGGGCAGGTCGCACCGGCCACAGAGTACCGTGTGTCGGCCCCCGACCGTAGCCGGCCCCGGGTGTCGGACGGCCGGCGCGCCGATCCGCCGGTCCCGCACCCCGGTGCGGGGGGATTCGGCGGCGTCCGGCAAGGAGCCCCCTCCGCCGGCGTCCGGTTCCGGTGTCCACCGGTCGAGCCGGTGCGACGCGTGTCACGCGGCCCGGCTACCCTCGGGGATGCCCCACCCGGCAGCCCACCGGCAGCAACCGAGGAGCAGCGTGAGCACCGCCGACGTTCCCGAACCCAGCGCGACCGCGGACACCGCCGCCGCGACCGAGGAGCCGCACGTCCCGCCGCACACCACCCGTGTGGTGATCGCCGAGGACGAGGCGCTCATCCGTCTCGATCTGAAGGAGATGCTGGAGGAGGAGGGCTACACGGTCGTCGCCGAGGCCGGGGACGGCCACCAGGCGGTGGAACTGGCCCGTGAGCACCGTCCCGATCTGGTGATCCTCGACGTCAAGATGCCCGTGATGGACGGCATCTCCGCGGCCGAGAAGATCGCCGGGGAGCAGATCGCCCCGGTCCTGATGCTCACCGCCTTCTCCCAGCGCGATCTGGTCGAGCGCGCCCGGGACGCCGGTGCCATGGCCTACCTGGTCAAACCCTTCACCAAGAGCGACGTGGTGCCGGCCATCGAGATCGCCGTGACCCGCTTCACCGAGCTCAAGTCCCTGGCGGACGAGGTGGAGGACCTCTCCCAGCGCCTGGAGACCCGCAAACTGGTCGATCGCGCGAAGAGCGTCCTGCAAACCCAGTACGGTCTGACCGAGCCGGCGGCCTTCCGGTGGATCCAGAAGACCTCGATGGACCGCAGGCTGTCCATGAAGCAGGTCGCCGAGGCGGTTCTGCAGGACGCGGAGGAGAAGAAGCAGCGCAAATGAGCCGGTGGGACGGCCCGCCCGTCGTCCCACCGGCTCATTTGCGCTGCTTCTTC
>NZ_VKHS01001201.1 GCF_014141525.1 Streptomyces calidiresistens | reverse complement strand
GTTCCCGGCCCCTCCCCGCTCACCGTGCCCGGGCTCGTCGGGACGCTCCCGTCACTCGCCCGGGTAGCGCAGACCGATCCGCTCGCGCACCCGGTCCAGGGTCCGCATCACGGCCAGGCTCCCCTCGTGCGGGACCAGGGGGGACTCGACCTCCCCCGCCCGCAGCGCCCGCATGACCTCCGCCGCCTGGTGGGTGTACCCCGCCTCCGGGTCCTCCGTCGTGAATCGCTCCGGCTCCCGGCCCGCCCGGTGCAGGGTGAACTCCGAGGGCACGAAGAAACCGCGCGGGAACTCGATCCGGCCCTCCGTACCCGTCACCGCCGCCCGGGTCGGCGTCTCCGCCGTCAGGGAACACCCGAGCGTCGCCAACGCGCCGGACCCCCACCGCAGCAGCACGGCGGTGTTCACGTCCACCCCGCCCCGCAGCTCCGCCGACGCCAGCACCTCCTCCGGCTCGCCGAGCACCAGGTGGGCGAAGGAGACCGGGTACACGCCCAGATCCAGCAGGGCACCGCCGGCCAGCGCCGGGTCCAGCAGCCGGTGTCCGGGCGGGAAGGGACCGGCGAGCCCGAAATCGGCCTGAACGGAGCGGACCTCCCCGATGGCACCGTCCGCGATCAGCGACAGCATGCGGCGCACCAGCGGGTGGCAGTAGGTCCACATCGCCTCCATCAGGAAGACGCCGCGCGAGCGGGCCAGGTTCACCAGCTCGCGGGCCTGCGCCTCCGTGACGGTGAAGGGCTTCTCGCACAGCACCGCACGTCCGGCGTCCAGGCAGGCGGTCGTCGCGTCGGCGTGCGCGGTGTGCGGGGTGGCGACGTAGACCACGTCCACCCCGTCGTCGGCCGCCAGGTCCTTCCAGGACCCGTGCGCCCGGGCTATGCCGTGGCGATCCGCGAAGCGGCGGGCCGACTCCGGGTTGCGCGAGCCCACGGCCACCACCTCGGCGTCCGGCATCCGGGCCAGGTCCCGGGTGAAGCTCTCCGCGATCCCGCCGGTGGCCAGGATGCCCCAGCGGATCGGAGCGGGGGAGAGGGGGGTGCCGGTGGTCTGCATGCGCGCTCCTCGGGGCGGGTGGACGGCCGTTCGGCACGCCGGCGCCCATCGTAGCCGGCGCCCCCCTCCGCGCCCGGCGATGTCCGCACCCC
>NZ_VKHS01001200.1 GCF_014141525.1 Streptomyces calidiresistens | reverse complement strand
GCCCCCGCCGCCGCCCACCGGCGGTGGGGGTACTCCGGGTGAGGAGGGCCCGCCGGCGGACGGAGAGGACCCGGGGCCGCCCCCGGAGCCCGAGGATCCGGAAGAGCCGCAGAACCCGGCAGGGACGCCCGGAGGCGACGGTGGTGAGGGTGACGCCACCGAGGACCACCAGCCATGAGGCAGGGTCCTGACGGGCTGCTGACGACGATCGCCGGGTACGTGGATGCGTCCCGGCGGAAGTCGTCGGCAGCCCGGCCCCAGCAGCAGTCGGGCGATGACCGCCCCAACCGCCTCGCGAGGATCGATTACGAGCACGACGCGGCGGGCCCGCACGCCATGGAACCCCGCGTGATCTTCGAAGGGGAGGCGGCGCCGACCCGGCGTCGGTGGCCGGCACTGGGCGGGTACAGGCCGCAGCCCGGGGACCGGGTGCTGATGGTGCCGGTCGGGGGGCGGGGCTATGTGGTGGTGGGCGCGGTGCAGGGCGCCGCGGCGGCGGGGTGGCGTGGGTATGTGCCGGTGTGGGAGACCACGTCGACGCAGCCGTCGATCGGGAACGGCGCCCTGGTGGGGCGGTGGGTGCGGCACGGCACGACGGTCCACTTCGTCGCGCAGCTGACGGCCGGGTCGACGACGGCCTACGGGACGGGGTCGTGGCGGCTGTCGCTGCCCGCGACGAAGGCCGAGGACGGGGTGACTACGCCGTCGCCGGCCCGGGCCTTGGTCGCCGGGGGGAACTACTCGGGCGCGGGGGAGATCGCGTCGGGTGATGGGTTCGTGCGATTCATCAACCTCGCGGGGTCCACGGCGAACGTCACGAACACGGTGCCGGCGGCATGGGCATCGGGGTCGATCCTGCGGGTGTGCGGGACGTACGAAACATCCGAGGGCAACTGACCCCCGCCCCTGGCCCGGGGGTCAGGGGCGAGGGAAGGCCTCCACCGCAGCCTGGATGAGGCCGAGGAGCGCGGCGACGGTGGTGAGGACGATCACGATGGTGACGGCAGCCATGGCGAGCTGCTGCCGGGCCGGTCGGTCCTCCCAGCGGGGCTGGGGGACGGGGGCGGGCCCGCCCCACCGGCCGCGCCGTGCGCGTGGTTCCCGCCGGGCCGGGCCGGGCCGGGCCGGACGCGCGGCCGGGTGGGTGTGGGG
>NZ_VKHS01000120.1 GCF_014141525.1 Streptomyces calidiresistens | reverse complement strand
ACCACACCAGCCACAAAGAGCAGGGCAGCATGATCCGCCGCTACATCATCTGGCGAAACCGTCACGCCGCCGACGAACGCCTCCGCGAGGTCATCGACAGGGCGAACGTTGCCTGATGTGGCACTAGTAGAGTGTCGCCGCTAAATGTCGTTGTTGTGGTAGACCGTTCGTGGCGGTCTTCCCCTATCTGCCGCCAGAGGGTGTGTCATGGCGCGGTCGGGTTTGCCGTCGGTGAGATTGAGTGCTGACGAACGTGAATGGTTGACGCGGATCGTGCGGACCGGCGCGCATCCGGCGCAGGAGGTACGGCGTTCGCGGATCCTGCTGGAGTTGGACGAGAGCGTCGGTGAGCCGCCGGGTCGGCGCGCGGTCGCCGAGAGGGTCGGAGTCGACCCGCAGACGATCACGAACGTGGCCAGGGCGTATGTCGAGCGTGATGGCGATGTCGGGGCCACGATCCGGCGTAAGAAGCGCTCCACGCCGCCGGTTGAGCCGATCGTGACCGGCGAGGTCGAGGCCAGGCTGATCGCGCTGGGATGCTCCGCGCCCCCGGCGGGCAGGTCGCGATGGTCGCTGCGACTGCTGGAGAAGCAGGTCGCGCTGATGGACGACATGCCGGATCTGGACCACTCGACCATCGGGAAGATCTTTAAAAAACGGCGCTTCGTCCTCATCTGAAGAAGTGCTGGACCATCCCCGCCAAGGCGAACGGCGAGTTCGTCGCACGGATGGAGGATGTCCTCGACGTCTACGTCCGGCCCTACGATCCCGCCGTTCCGGTGGTCTGCATGGACGAGAAGCCCTACCAACTCCTCGATCACGCCCGCGCCCCCCTCCCCGCCGCTCCGGGGCGTGACCTGAAGGAGGACTGCGAGTACGTGCGTGGTGGGACCTGCTCGATCTTCGTGTGGGTCGAACCGTTGGCCGGCCACCGCCGCGTCAACGCCCGCCGGAGGCGAACCCGCCTGGACTGGGCCGAGGAAGTCGATCGGCTACTGACCTGCGACTATCCCGACGCGCAGAAGGTGGTACTGGTCATGGACAACCTCAACACCCACACCATCGGCTCGCTCTACGAAACCTTCGAACCCGCCAAGGCCCGGGAACTGGCCGCCCGCCTGGAGATCCACTACACCCCCAAGCACGGCTCCTGGCTCAACATCGCCGAGATCGAACTCGCCGCGCTCACCCGCCAGTGCCTGGACCGCCGCATCGCCGACCTCGACATCCTCAACACCGAACTCGCGGCCTGGCAGCAAGCCACCAACGACGATCAACGCCAAGTCAACTGGCACTTCACGACCAGCGACGCAAGGATCCGACTCCGCCACCTATACCCCGAACTTTAGCGGCGACACTCTACTAGTGCCGTATCAGGCAACGTTCGCCCCAGAGCGGTCTGCGGCGATGACGCCATGGACGAGGTAGCCATTCCCATTCTTCGCGTCGAGGACCCTGCGGTGGCGGTCGCGTGTACGAGCGGCTGGGCTTCGCCAAGCAGTGGGAACACCGCTTCGAACCGGGGCTTCCCGGGTTCGTCGAGGTCGCCCGGGGCAGGGTGCGGTTGTTCTTGTCGGAGTACACGGGCGACGCCCACCCCGACACGTTGGTCTACCTCCGCATTCGTGATGTCGAGGCCATCGCCTCCGAGTTCGGGGTGCAGGTGAGGGACGCTCCTTGGGCCCGTGAGATTGAGCTGCTCGACCCTGACGGCAATCGGCTTCGGATCGGCACGCCGACGGAATGACACTCGCCGACAGTGCGCGGCAGGGAAGCTGTGCGGGTGGCTGAGCGAGATCGACAGCGAGGCCGTTCCTCGGGAGGCACCCGCACCCCCCCCCGCACGGAGGCATGACGGCCGCGATCCGGACCGGCATCGACGCAGGCAAGACCCACCACCACTGCGTCGCGATCGATGAGAGTGGCCGCTGGCTGCTGTCGCGGCGCCAACGACGAGCCCGAACTTCTCGAACTTCTCACCGACGTCCTGGCCTTGGGCAACGAGGTGACCCGGGGCATCGACCCGGCTGACGGCGGAGCCGTCCTGGCCATGGGCATCCTCCTCAACCATGACCAGCTGGTGAACCACATCTCCGGCAGGGCCGTCCACCGTGCCTCCGAGAGCTACCGCGGTGAAGGTAAGACCGATGCCAAGGACGCCGCCGTCATCGCCGACCGGGTCCGCATTCGCCGCGATCTGCACCCCTTGAGCCCCGGCGACGAAACCATCATCGACCTCAAGATTCCCACCGGGCGGCGCGTAGACCCGGTCGCCGACCGCACACGCACCATCAACCGACCGAGGGCTCAGCCGGCCGGCCTCTTCCCCGGCCCGGAACGGGACCCGGACCTCACCGACAAGGGCCCGCTGACGCTGCTGACCGGCTACCAGACCGCTACGGCCATCCGCCTGCTCGGCGCCAAGCGCCCGGAGGCCCGGCTGCGGAACCGCAAGGTTCTCCGCGCCAGCCGGCTCGCCGGGAGTGCGGTCGAAGCGGCCGAACGCCGGCACGCCAGCCTGCCCGCAGAGAAGCTGACCGCGCAGATGGTGCACACCCCGGCGAAGGAGGTGTTAGCCCTCAACGAGCAGGTCACCGAGTTCGACAAGCCCATCGAGGCCAGGTTTCGCGACCACCGGCACTTCGAGGTGCTCACCGGGATACCTGACCCCGGCCTCATCCCCGGTGCCGAGTGCCTGGCCGCCACCGGCGGTGACATGGCCGTCTTCGGTACCCCAGACCCTCTTGCCAGCTTCGGCGGCGCCGCTACCGGTCCCGCGCGACTCCGGCAAGATCAGCGGCAAGCCGCGATGGCGCAGCGCCACGACCGACGGCTCCCGCGCGTCCTCTACACCTCCGCGCTGTTCAGCATCCGACGAAGCGACGAGTCACCCCGGTTCTACGATCGCAAACGAGCCGAGGGCAAGCGTCACACCCAAGCCGTCCTTGCCCTCGCCCGCCGCTGGGTCAACGCCCTCCGGGCCCTCCTCCGCGACGGACGGTGCTACGAGCTCACGCCACCGACGGCCCTCGCGGCTTCACAGACGGCATTAGGAATCCTTGTGGGCATCTCATGCTCTGGTGATACCAGGAGATGCATCTCCTTGGTCCATACCCGCCACGAGCTCAAGCTCAGTGGAAGAAATTTGCTTCGTTTTTCGGTGATGGCGGCCAAGTGGACGCGATTGTTGCAGTGTTCGCACCTGCTTTTTGAAGCGCGATGATTCGCCGACGGCAGACACTTTTGGTGCGCAATGGACTGGAATAACAGGGTGCGGCAAGCGAATCTGGAGCAGTCCGGAGAAGTGCGGTGGCGCTCTGCGCTTCCTGCGTGCGGTTGGACGTCGTGAGCGCAGAGGGGGCCGAACATAGCCGACGATCGCCGGTTAGCCAAACCGGCGATTCCGAAGACCATGGGGTCTGCCCCGTCGATCTCAGCGGGACGTATCCAGTCATCTCTCCAAGGGATTCGAAGCCGTGCATGCCGAGGTCATGGAAGAAGAGTGGCTGCTATCCGAGGAGCAGGTCCAAGAGGTCACCCTGCTGACGGACGAGCTTTATACATGGCGTCCGGGGAGTCCATCGCCATCCTCCGGATTTCTGCTTGGCGAAGCGGCTCGGGGCGGCCGCCCCACCCGGCGTGGTTGCCGATTGGGCTGCTGTGCGCCTGAGGTGGCTCGCGTTGTTACCCCTACTGCTTCCGTCCGGGTGATCTCGCAACCGGCCGAAGGCATCTGGCCGAGGGATATGAATCTTCATGATCCGCTCAAACCGTAATTACCGACCCCGCGCTTTGGTCCTCACTTCAGGCGCGGATGCCATCGGCTCGTGCTTACTCCGGTGAACCTCACCCCGACGCCACAATCGCGTGATCGATCCTTATCATCGGAGCGTTTCCGGGACATGAGCTCACAGTCCTGGCAGGAGCGGTGAGCCCACCCTCCGATTCACCCGACGGCTGCCTTTCAAACGGCGCGAAAGCTCCTCCACGTTCAGCATCAAGGACACTCCTATGCCTGCACGCACCTCATTCCCGCACTCCGCTACCCCGGACTCGAACGGCACCCCCCGCAAAGCGTTTCTGAACGTGAGTGACGCGGCCGGATATCTCGGTCTCTCGCCCCACACGCTCTACGTCTGGCGCCATCGCCGACAGGGTCCGCCGAGCTTCCGCATGGGGCCCCGCGGACGCGTCATGTACCGGCTGGAAGCCCTCGATGCCTGGGTCCGCGAACAGGAGCAGGCCGATTCCCGCTCCAATCCGGCCCTCAATCCCCTCGATGCCCGACCCCGGAAGCGTTCTGCTCGATTTACCAGCCTCTGACGACTGTCGGACGCCGTATGACGCTGCCATGTCCCTGTCGCGAAGGAGCTCAACCTGGCCGGCTACGTGGAAGACCGATGGCTGAAGAAGCGCCCGAACCCGAAAACCGGCAGACGCGATCGCACCGCCATGTACGGCAAGTGCACCCGCTACCGGGTCAAGGGAATACCCGGCGTCAAGGACCGTTCCTTTGGCGTTCTTCAGGACGCCAAGACCTGGCTCGCCCAGGCCCAGACCGATGTACGACGAGGCGAGTTCGTCGATCCGCGCGACGGAGCCATCTCGCTCAAGGAGTACATCGCAAACCACTGGTGGCCCACTCGGAGCGGTGACCCCTCCACGATCGAGCGGATCGAGCAGAGGGTGCGCCGGCACATCGTTCCCCACCTGGGGGCTCAGCCGCTCAACGGCATCGGTACGGAAGTTCTCCGCCATTGGAAGAAGCGATTGGAAAAGGATCTCGGCCCGACGTCGATCCGTCTTGTATGGGCGACGCTTTCCGGCATTCTCCAGGCCGCGGTCGAGGACCGTCGCCTCGCACGCAACCCGTGCCGGTCCAGCACGGTCGGACCTCCGGCTGCCGCTCCCGGCAGAGTCGAGGCGTGGCCACCTGAACGTGTACTGGCGGTACGGGCGGCCATGCCGGACCGCTATCGGCTCCTTCTGGTGCTCGGGGCAGGTCTCGGACTCCGTCAGGGGGAGGCGCTCGGGCTCTCGGTGGATGACGTGGACTTCGAGAAGGAAGTCGTCCATATCCGGCGGCAGGTCAAGATGGTGCGGGCCAGGCTGTGCTTCGCGCTTCCCAAAGGGCGCAAGGTTCGGGACGTGCCGCTTCCTTCAAGCGTGGCCCGGGCCATCGGAGACCACACGGAGCGGTTCGCGCCGGTGCCGGTCACGCTTCCCTGGGACGACCCGACTCCCGCCGAGACGCCGGTGGAAGCCAAACACCGGCGGCCGAGGACCTACAGCCTCCTGGTGACGGGACGCGAGCGGAAGGCCGTCAACCGGAACTACTTCAACTCCTACGTCTGGAAGCCCGCTCTGGTCGCGGCGGGTGTGATTGCCCCGCTGGGGGAGAGCGGTGCCAACGGTGCTCGGGTGTGGGAGCCGTCCCGGGAGCACGGTTTCCACGCCCTGCGCCACTTCTACGCATCCGAGGAGTTGGAGGCGGGAGAGTCGGTCGTCTCCCTGGCACGGTGGTTGGGGCACTCCGACCCCGGGTTCACGCTGCGGAAGTACTCCCACTTCCTGCCCCGCGCCGGCGCACGGGGCAGCGCCGCCATCGACGCGATCTTCGCGTAGCCGGGGTCGGCCGGCAGGGCTCGGGGAGCGTGGCTCCCGGCCCACCGCGGGACCGAAGTCCCAGAGAAGTCCCGGGGATGCCGCCGCACCCCTCCCCGACCCGCGTCGACGCAGGTCGGAAGGGGTGCGGCGGCCTCCTCGCATCAGATGTCCCTGAAGATCTCGATCTGCGCGCCGACGGAGTTCAGGCGCTCGGCCAGCTCCTCGTAACCGCGGTTGATGACGTAGACGTTGCGCAGCACCGAGGTGCCCTCGGCGGCCATCATCGCCAGCAGCACGACGACGGCCGGGCGCAGGGCCGGCGGGCACATCATCTCGGCGGCCCGCCACCGGGTCGGACCCTCCACCAGGACCCGGTGCGGGTCGAGGAGTTGGAGCCGGCCGCCGAGGCGGTTGAGGTCGGTGAGGTAGATCGCCCGGTTGTCGTAGACCCAGTCGTGGATGAGCGTCGAGCCGTGCGCGCTGGCCGCGATGGCGGCGAAGAACGGCACGTTGTCGATGTTCAGCCCCGGGAACGGCATGGGGTGGATCTTGTCGATCGGCGCCTCGAGCTTGGACGGCCGCACGGTGACGTCGGCCAGCCGGGTGCGGCCGTTGTCGGCGGTGTACTCGGGGGAGACGGAGTAGTCCAGCCCCATGCCCTCCAGCACGGCCAGCTCGATCTCCAGGAACTCCACCGGCGCGCGGCGCACGGTCAGTTCGGAGGAGGTGACCACGGCGGCGGCGATCAGGCTCATCGCCTCGACCGGGTCCTCGGAGGGGGAGTAGTCCACGTCCCGGTCGATCTCCGCCACGCCGTGCACGGTGAGGGTGGTGGTGCCCACGCCCTCCACCCGCACGCCCAGCGCCTCCAGGAAGAAGCACAGGTCCTGGACCATGTAGTTGGAGGAGGCGTTGCGGATGACGGTGACGCCGTCGTGGCGGGCGGCGGCGAGCAGCGCGTTCTCGGTGACGGTGTCCCCGCGCTCGGTCAGCACGATCGGGCGGTCCGGGCGCACGGAGGAGTCGACCACGGCGTGGTAGGTGCCCTCGGTGGCGGTGATGTCCAGGCCGAAGCGGCGCAGCGCGGTCAGGTGCGGCTCGACGGTGCGGGTGCCGAGGTCGCAGCCGCCGGCGTAGGGGAGCTTGAACCGGTCCATGCGGTGCAGCAGCGGGCCCAGGAACATGATGATGCTGCGGGTGCGCCGGGCGGCGTCGGCGTCCATCGCGTCGAGGTCCAGCTCGGCGGGGGGCACGATCTCCAGGTCGGCGCCGTCGTTGATCCAGCGGTTGCGCACGCCGATGGAGGAGAGCACCTCCAGGATGCGGTAGACCTCCTCGATGCGGGCCACCCGGCGCAGCACGGTGCGGCCGGAGTTGAGGAGGGACGCGCACAGCAGGGCGACGCAGGCGTTCTTGCTCGTCTTGACGTCGATGGCGCCGGAGAGGCGGCGTCCGCCGACCACCCGCAGGTGCATCGGACCGGCGTAGCCGAGGGACACGATCTCGCTGTCCAGGGCCTCGCCGATTCTCGCGATCATCTCAAGGCTGATGTTCTGGTTCCCGCGTTCGATGCGGTTGACAGCGCTCTGGCTGGTGTTCAGCGCCTCCGCCAACTGCAGCTGGGTCCAGCCGCGATGCTGGCGGGCGTCCCGGATGAGCTTGCCGATGCGGGCAAGGTAGTCCTCGGTCATGACACCGACTGTATCTCGGATATGAGATGCCGCTTGCCAGGTGCGTCCGTTCGAGTGATGCCTCGATCGAGGGACGGGTCCATCCTCGGCGCATACCCGCCGGTCGTCGAGGGGTCGAAAGCCCCTCCCTCCGCGACACGCCCGTGCCCCGCGCCCGGGCGTGTCCCGCGCCGGCGGAGGCCGAGCGGAAACCGGGGGAGGCCCTGGGTCGGTGGAAGGATGTTCCGGACGCCCCGGGCGAAGCCGGCGCGTGGCCGGCGCCGGGAACCGGTGCCGGGGGAGGGGAGTGGCATGGTGACGACGGACTGGGGCCGGGACACCGCCCCGCACCCGGTGTCGGCGGGGCGCACGCACCGCACCGAGTTGGAGCGCGACCGACTGCCGGAGGTCCGCGAGTTGGTGGAGTTCGGCTGGACGCTCGTGCCCGACTCGGCGCTGTGGTGCTTCCTGCCCTGCCTGTGGCCCGCCCCGGCCCGCACATGGGTACCGGACCGGTCCACCGTGTGGGTCACCGAGACCCGCACGGACGCCACCGGTCGGATCACCGACGTGCGGTGCGTGCCGATGGGCGAGGAGGAACGCCGTCGGGAGGAGGCCGAGGTCAACGCGCTGTTGGCCGGGGCGGGGGTGCCCCCGCGTCCGCCCGGCAGGGTGTGGCTGCTGCGACCGGTGGGGGACCACGCCGGGGTGGAGGCCGTGGTGGAGCACGTTCTCGCCCTCGCCCGGCCCCGTGACCTCGACCACCTCTGCCCCGGCCTGGTGGAGTTGTGGGTCGACGAACTCCGGCGGGCCTCCGCCGCCCCGGACCGGCGCGGCGGGGACGGTCGGTAGGTGACGGTGAGGCGACGGGCCGGGCCGTCCCCCCGGATCGTGCCGCCGACGGGAACGACGAGTTGCGGGTCGGTGTGGCCGGGTCGACGTCGAACACCGCCATCGCGTCGGGCGCGTACTCCCGCAGGGCACGCAGCACGGCCCCCCGTTGCTCCCGTCGGTACCGTTCCCGCTCCGGGGCGGCGAGCGGACGGTCGAGGGGCCGGCTCCTCGCCCGGCCCACCGGACCGGCGCCCTCACAGTGAACGTGGCCCGCCCGGGGCGAACCGATCGTCCCCGCGGGCGCTCACATCGGGGACGGCAGGTTCATCGCCGCGAGAGCGGCGGGGTCGGCAACGACGTCGATCACGGTGATCCGACCCTCGACGACGGTGAACGCGAGCACCGAGAGCGGGGTGCCGTCCTCGCGCCAGGAGAGGATGCCGGGCCGGCCGCCGACGAGCACTTCCCGTCCCCGCACGGCGGCGCGGGCGGACAGTTGCGCACCGGTGGCGACCTCCGTGGCGCCGATGGTGACGACCGGGCCCCGGGGGGTGTCGACGGCCAGCCTCACCTCCGGGTCGAGTACGCGCAGCAGCCCTTCGAAGTCGCCGCCGCGGGCCGCCGCCAGGAAGGCCCGGACCACCTCTCGCCGCTGTTGTTCCCCGGCCGTCTGTCGCTCGGACGCCCGCACCTTCGCGCGGGCGCGGCTGGCGAGCATCTTGGCGGCGGCGGTGGACCTGCCCAGGATCCGGCCGATCTCGTCGAAGGGCACCCCGAACAGGTCGTGCAACACGAACGCCAGCCGCTCGTTCGGCCCGAGTGAGTCGAGGACGACCAGGAGTGCCACCCCGACGGAGTCGGCGAGCACCGCGTCCTCCTCCGGCGAGGGGGTGTCGTCCACCGTCACCATGAGTTCGGGCAGCTCGTCGTCGTAGGAGGCCTCGGGGTGGGACCGACGCGAGCGCAGGACATCGAGGCTGATCCGGCCGACCACCGTGGTCAACCAGCCGGCGAGATTGTGGATGGCGGTCGGGTCCTGGCGAGAGAGTCGCAACCAGGCCTCCTGGACCACGTCCTCGGCGTCGGCGTGCGAGCCGAGTACCCGGTGGGCGACCGCGCGCAGACGCTCGCGCTGTGCCTCGAACGCCTCCGCCACCGGGTCCGTCGGGTTGGTGTCGGGCATGTTGTTACCTTCCTCGAATCCGCTCCGTCATGAGGATGACGCGCCCGAAAGGGCCCGGGTAACCGATCGAAGGAGCGGGAACGATGGAAGCACGCATGAAGAGCCCCGGCGGTGCCGAGGTTTTCACGGCGGTCCAACACCTCATGAAAGCGATTCACGGTGCCGGTGTCGAACCACTGTTGCTCGAGCTGGTCCACCTGCGCGCCAGCCAGATCAACGGTTGCAGCCCGTGCGTCTTCGCCGGTGTCCGGGGAGCGAAGAAGAAGGGGGAGACCGATGAGCGGCTGCACAACGTGGTCACGTGGCGCGAGACGCCCTTCTTCACCGAGGACGAGCGGGCGGCGCTCGCGCTGACCGAGGCCGCGACCCGCATCCAGGACGGCGCGCCCGGCGTGACCGACGACATCTGGGAGGCCGCCACCGAGCGGTTCGACGAGAAGCAGCTCTCCGCGATCATCCTGAACATCGCGCTGACCAATTTCTTCAATCGGATCAACCGCACGGTCCGGGGGCAGGCGGGCAGGACATGGTGAGCCGGGGGGCGTGGGACACGGCTCCGTAGGTGC
>NZ_VKHS01000012.1 GCF_014141525.1 Streptomyces calidiresistens | reverse complement strand
GCCCGGGGGTGGGTCGAAAGCGGTGGGCGCCGGCCGGTCCGCGTCCGCGCTCCGGGAGCGATGGGTGGGTCTCGAGGGCACGAGACCTCCTTCCATGAGGTTGCTTGTACCTGCAAGTAAAAAACGGCCCGGGTGCCCCGGATCGCGTGGTCGGGGGACGGCAGGAGTTTGCATGAGCATGTATCTTGTTGTCAACGGCGACCCAGGGAGACAGCGATGACGACCTCGCACGCCGCACCTCCGCGTGCATCCGACCGGGCCGTATGGCACCGAATCCTGATGCTGCACTCGCACGTCGAGCGCAGACTGGCCCTCGCGCTGCAGCGCCGGCACGGCATCGGGCTGTCGGAGTACCGCTCCCTGGAGCACCTGCACCACTCCGAGAAGAGCGAGCTGCGCATGCAGGACCTGGCCGACCGGGTGGGGCTGGGACAGTCCTCGGTGACGCGCCTGGTCGGGCGGCTGGAGGCGGCCGGTTTCGCCTACAAGGACCTGTGCCCCTCGGACCGGCGCGGGGTCTACGCCGTCATCACCGACGAGGGGCGGGAGCGCTACCGTGCCGCCCGCACCACCTACGCGGAGGAGTTGTCCTCCGCCCTCGACGCCTTCACCGATGATCCCGAGCTGGGTCCCACCGTCCGGGCCCTGCGCGCGACCGGGGACTGACCCCGGTGCCGCGCGATCGCTCCCGCGCGGCACGGACCCCCGAAGTCCGACGCGCCGGTTCCCTCGACCCCACCCCGGTCCGCTCCGCGGTCGGGGGGTTGTGCCCGCCCGGGCAATTTCCACGAAAGGACTGACGCGCGCGGCGCGGGTGGTCCCCCCGCGGTCTCCTCGCCGGACGCGATCACAGGTGTACCGGGAGGCTTGTCACTCCTCCGGTGAGGGAGCCGTTGTTCCACGGCAGGGTCCCGGGCGGGGCGGCGAGGCGGAGACGGGGGAACCGCTCGGTGACGGCGGTCAGCGCGATCTCGAGTTCGAGCACTGCGAGGGCGGAGCCGATGCAGTGGTGGGGACCGTGGCCGAAGGCGAGGTTGCGGGCGGGCCGGCGTGTGATGTCGAACTCGTCGGGACGGTCGAACACTTCGGGGTCCCGGTTGGCATAGGCATGTGCGGGAATCACCGCCTCACCCGCCCGGACGGTGGTCTCCCCGATGCGCAGGTCCTCGGTGGCCAGGCGGGGCAGACTCATGTCCCCGGCGACGTCGTGGCGGAGGATCTCCGCGACGGCCGGACCGATGAGCGCGGGCTCGTCGATGAGGGCGGACCACCGGGCGGGTCGGACGAGCAGACGCAGCAGTCCGTTGGTGAGGACCGCGGAGGTGGTGGTGTGTCCGGCGACGAAGAGGTTGACGAGAACCGCCGGAAGTTCGGTTCGACCGATCCGTCCCTCCGCGTGGGCCCCGGCGAGCAGCGCGATCATTCCCGCGCGGGGACGACGCGTCGGGGAGCCGAGGGCGAGGGCCTCGAAGTGGGAGCGCAGCGCCAGGTGACCGGCCCGGGCCCGCTCGGGCGGCAGGCCGGTCAGGGAGAGCTTCTGCCGGGCCCAGCGCACCAGCGCGGGGTGGTCGTCGGACGGAATGCCCAGCAGGTCGGCCGTGGTGGCGGTGGCCAGCGGCAGCGAGAAGCCGTGGTGCAGGTCCACCACCGGGTCGGCCCAGGCGCGCAACCCGTCGAGCAGCCGATGGGCCAGGGCCCGGATGCCCGGGGCCCGGGCGCCGACCGGGCCGGGACGGAAGGCCGGGGCGCACAGCCGGCGGACACGGGTGTGATCCGGTGGATCCAGCCCGAGCAGGCCGGGTTCGTCGATGTCCGCCGGGGTGAAGCGGGGGCCGCCCGGGGCGACCAGCATCCCCCGGCGACTCAGACGGTGGTCCGCCAGGGCCCGGGCCACGTCCCGATAGCGGGTGACCAGGTGGGCGGGATGCCCACTGGGCATCACGACCCGGGTCGGACGGGACCTGCCCGGCAGCTCCGGATGCGGCATGGGGGACAGGCAGTTCTCACGCTCGAAGGGGTAGCGCAACACCGATGCCTCCCGGTGGTCGTGACGGGGTCAAGGAGTTCACCGGTCGGCGGCCGGTCGGTGGGCGGACGCGTCGGGGGCGAGACCGAAATCCCGACCCGAGTAGACGTGACGACCGCGCCGTGCGCACCGCTCGATATGCCGGTCGAGCAGCGCCGGGGGGACGTCCGGCAGGCCGAGCAGCCCGAAGAGGCGCCGCGCGGTGGACACCGGGTCGCGGACCAGGTCCTCGTAGTCGACGGGAACGTGGGTCACGCCGGCCGGGGGTGCGGCGGTGAAGGAGTTCAGGCGGGAGGTCCCGAGCCGAAGCGCGCGGTCGAGCTGCTCGCCGATCTCCAGGGGATCCACCTCGTCGCTGCGTTTGCGGCGGGCGTGCAGAGCCAGACTGCACGCGGACGCGGTGGCCTGCCGCCGGTCGCGGCGCAGCTCGACGAGGGTGGTACCGGGATGGACGGCGACCAGGGAGGGCAGGTGCCAGATGTGGGAGGGGCACTTGAGCAGCAGGCGGCCGCCGGGGGGCATCGGTCGGCGCGCGAGGATCGCCCGCAACTGGAGTCGGTGGAGGCGGTAGGCGTCGGTGAGGTCCTGGTCGAGGAGCCACGCGGCGTAGCCGGGAACCCGGTAACCGATGAGCCCGAGGACGGTGTTGCGGAAGTCGGTGGTCATCAGGTACTCGCACTCCTCCGGCCCCTCCGCCCGCATGGGGTGGATGTCCCGCATCGCCGGCGCCGCCGCGTAGTAGGCCGCCACGTGGCGTCGGGTGGCCTCGATCAACACGGAGTCGGGGACGCCGGGAGGCGAGACGGGGTGCATGAGTTCCCACAGTCGTGGCGCGCGCAGTCCCCCGTGACACGCCAGGAGGGTGTGCAGGAAGGTGCTTCCGCTGCGGGGCGGCCCGGTGATGACCACGGGGCCGGTCCCCGCCCCGATCGGGGGCGGTGCCGGTGAGCGGTGCAGCAGCAGACGGTTGATCAGGGCGGCCCGGAGCGTCCCGCGCACCTCGGCGACGCCCCGGGCATTCAGACGGGCCTCGGTGTTCAGCGCCTCGACCAGTCGTTCCAGGGCTTCGTGGTGGGTGGGCTCGCCGAAGTCGTGGAGACCGGTGGCGGCACTCGCCTCGGCGTGCAGGCTCGCCGGATCCAGGGGCGGGGTCACGCGGGCCCTCCCGGCGTGCGTGCCGTCGCGTCCCCGGCGGCCTCCGCCCGGGCGGACCACAGCTCGTGCAGGCGAACGACGACCTCGCACAGTTCGGTGAAGTCGGTGCGGGGATTGATCGTACAGATCCGGAAGACCCGTCGTCCGGCGACGGTGGTGGGCATCACCAGCGCGTCCCCCTCGGCCATCAGGTCGAGGCAGGCCCGGTCCACACACTCGTCGGGAACGTCTTCCCCCACCACCGGGACGCAGCGGAAGGTCAGGACGGCCAGGCTCGGCGGGGTGACCAGCTCCGTACCGGGGTGGGAGTCGATGAACCGACCGAGCCGCCGGGCGGTGTCGATACCGTGGGCGACCGCGCCACCGAACGCGTCGGCACCGAACACCTTCAACGAGAGCCAGAGCTTGAGCGCCCGGAACTCACGGGTTTGCTGAATGCCGTGGTGCATGAAGTCGACCCCCTCGTCCGGGTCCGGGAGCGGGTCCCCGGAGGCATGTGCCCCCGCCAGGTAGGAGGGCATCGACACGCCGAAGGTCCGGCGCAGGCCGGCGGGTGAGCGGAGCAGGACACACCCCAGTTCGGCGGGCTGGAACAACCACTTGTGGGGGTCGACGGAGAGCGAGTCCGCCAGGGGCAGACCGGCCAGCGCGGCCCGACCCTCCTCGACGAGGGCCGCCGCCGCGCCGAACGCCCCGTCCACGTGCAGCCACAATCCCTCGGCCCGGCAGAAGGCGGCGAGTTCGGGAAGCGGATCGACGGCACCGGTGCCGACGGTGCCCGCGTTCGCGATCACCGCGAAGGGAAGCAGACCGGCGCGGCGATCCTCCTCCACCCGGGCGGCCAGCGGTCCGGGGGCCAGTCGTTGCCCGGTGTCCGCCGGCAGGCGGCGCACCCGGTCGGCCCCTATACCGAGCACCCGCAGGGCCCGCTCGACCGAGAAGTGGGTCTGATCGGAACAGTAGGCCGTCCCCAGGTGTGTTCCCTCTCCCTTCAGGACTTCCTCGCGGGCCACGGTCAGGGCGGTCAGATTGGCCGTCGAACCACCGGAGACGAAGAGTCCACCGGTTCCCTCCGGCAGCCCCAGCAGACCGGCCAGCCACCGGATCGTGGTCAGTTCCACGGCCGTGGACACCGGCCCGGTGAGGCGCCAACCGGTCGGTACGGCGAACCCCGCCGCCAACGCCGCGGCCAGGACGCCGGTGTAGGTGCCGGGGCCGGGGACGAACGCCAGGAACCGCGGGTGGTCGGGGTGCGTGTTGCCCGTGCGCAGCAACTCGTGCACCTCGTCCAGGACCTTCCCGGGGTCGGCGGCTCCCGCCCGGGGCAACGGCTCGGACGCCAGCCGCGCCATCACCTCTTCGGTCGGTCGGCCCCCGACCGGCCCCGCCGCCATCCCGGTGAGGTGATCGACGATCGCGTCGATCACACGGTGCCCGAGCGCCCTCATGGTCTCCTCCGGCAGCCGCAGCTCGTGCTCCGGGGCCACGGTCAGCCCTCACCCCCGACCGATTCGGCACCGCGTCCGGCCCGATGCCCCGAAAGTGGTGCGACGGCTCCGGGGCGGAACATCGGGCGGATGTCCCCGGGAAGGGAGTTCCCCCACCCTCTTATCCTGCTTCTCCTGAATTCCATGACGGGGTAACTGCTCCCCGGACGGGGGCGGGTAAACGGCACTCGGGAGGCGACCACCCCCATCGGTACGCGCCGTGGCGCACGCACCCGGGAGCGGGTTTCTCCGCCGCGCGCCGGAGGAACACGACCGGCCGGCGGCCGGTGGCGCCCCACCGAGCCCCGGGACGCGCACCGGACCCGGCGGGAGACGGCCGGCTCCCCGGAGGCCCGGACCGGCGCACCGTCACGCCGCGGGTTCCGTCCCGTGCCTCCGTTCCAGGCCGTTCAGCAGTAGGTCGAGCCCGAACCGGTGGCCGCCGCGGAGACGTACCCGCCGACACACCGCGACGCACCGTCCCCGACCCGGAGCCTTCCTCGCGGTCGACCGCCGGGATGGGGCGAAGCGGCCCATCGGACCGGATCCGAGGGCGACGGCCCTCGCCCTCGGGGTGGCGGCGGCAGGGGCGGTGTGGCCCGAGGGGCGCGACCGGATCGAGACGGTGGCCTCCACCGAAGAGCCGTCGGCATTGCGGTTTCCGCCCTCCCTCACACGGAACCGGAAACCGACTCCGGGTCCGATCCCGACCCGGCGGAGGAGGCCGACGCGGAGGCGGAGCCCCGGTCGGCCGAGACCTTCGCGGCCGGCGCGACCTACCGCCTGCACACCGGCACGGGATCCGATCCGTGGCTGGACACCGTTTCCGCCCCCACCTCCTCGGGAGTCACCGCCTACCAGTGGACCTGCGGCACCACGGCCGCCCAGCGTTTCCGTTTCGGCGCGACCGGCACTCCGAACACCTTCACCCTCTCCATCCCGGGCAACTGCCCGGAAGTGGCGAACGGCGAGACGAAGCTGGCCGGCAACGTCCGGATGGGGCCGTGCACCGGAGAGCCCTCCCAGCAGTGGCGGGTGGAGCCGCTCGGCAACGGCGCCCACCACCCGGTCGGGGTGCACAGTGACCTCTGCCTCGACGGGGCGAACAATTCCACCAACCGGGGCGCCAACGTCGGCCAGTGGCACTGCAACGACACCGGCGCCCGGGACTGGACCCTCGAACGCCACTGACGCCGACCCCCTCGATCAGCTTCCTCCCCGGTGGGCCCTGCGGATGGTGCGCTCGGTCACGAGCAACCGAAGCGCGACGCCGCCGGCGATGAGCACCACGGCCGCGGTGACCCCGCCCGCCACGGTGACCGGCCAATCCACCACTGACCACAGCCATTCGGTGCCCGATGCCGGTTCGGGCCCCCACGAGTGGATCTGTGGCGAATGCCGCTGGTGCGCCCGGAGGGCTGCCAGGCCGAGGGTCAGGGCGCCGCTCAGAGGAAACAGCAGTACGCAGCCCCACCACAGGACGTCGGAGCGCACCCGCCGGCGCAGGGAGGCGATCTCATCCATCGGGGCTGTTCCTCCTCCCCTCCCGCCACACGGCGTGGCCGAGTCGGACTTGTCCTGCTCGGTGCCGGTCAGCCGATCGCCCACCGCCCGCATCCCACCCCGTCCGGGTGACCCCCGACGGCGGGGAAGCCACCGGGGAGGCCCGGGATCTTCGCGATGTGGGCGATCGGCCGGCTCGTGGAGCGAACCCCACGGCCCGGGCACGTAGTTCGTCGGGGTCTCCACGGGTGCTGCCGCAGTGCCGATGGTTCTCCTTCGCCGGAGGCCCCCGGACGCCGGAGCCCCGCACATCCCGGCACGGTTCGACCGGCGGTGTTCAGGGTGTGTGATGGGGACGTTCCACGACGGTGATCGGTTCGGCGTCGGCGGCGTCGATCCGGACGAGGCGGCGAGTGCCGGAAGCGATGAGTTCCACGCTCCAGACGGGGCGCCACTCACCGTCCACCTCCTCGGCCACGAGGCCGGCGGTCGACTCCTCGGGGGCCGGAACGCCGGCGTGCCGGCGGGCGGCGGCGAGGGCGTCGGCCTCGGTCATCACCACGGGCGGCAGATCGGGGTCCGGGGTGGTGTCCGCGGTGAGATGGACGAGACGGCCGTCCGAGCGGAGCAGCAATTCCACCCGGGCCGGCATGGCCGCGCCGTCCACCACCCTCACCCGGGTGACGCGCCACTGGTTCGGGGCGTGTGGGGCGACCTCGATGTAACTTCCCCCGATCGGAGGGACGGTGTGCGCGTCGAGGTACCGAAGCCCCGCCTCCTCGGCCTGCTCCGCCGTGGTGATGGGGGCCGGCCCCGGCGGCAGCGGCAGCCCTTCGGGGAAAGGCCGCGTCGAAGCGCAGGCCGCCCGGCCAGTCGAGACCGGCGATCCCTTCGGCGAGATCGACGCTCACGGTGCCGCCCTCCCGGGTTCCGCCGTAGCGGACGAACTCCTTCCCGGGCATCTCCACGGCACCGTTCAGGAAAAGGAGGAAGTGCTCCGTCACGGCGGCGTGCTGCTCCTCCGTGGCCTCGCGTTCCCCGGCGGTGAAGTCCATGACCACGGGCCTGATGCCGGTGAGCGCGACAGTGGTCAGGGCCAAGGCGATCACGGCGGCGATCACGGATACGGCCCGCGAACCGAAAGGCATACCGAGGAGCGGTCGGCGACGGATGGCACTCCATCCGGTGGCGAGCAGCACGCCGATCCACGCGCCGGAGACGTTCATCACCAGGTCGCCGGTCTCGCAGACCCGCGCCACTCCCGGAACGATGGCCTGGGTGATCTCGACTCCGGTGGTGAGCAGCACGCTCCACAGCAGCATGCCGGCGGGGCGGCGGGTGGCGAGGGTGCCCAGGAGGCCGACGGGGAGGAACAGGAGCAGGTTGGCGATTCCCTGCTGGGTGGTGAAGCCCTCCAGCAGGTCCTTGCCGATCACACATTCCCCCGTCTCCTGGTGCCCGAAGTCGGAGAGGAGGGTGACGCGCAGGACGCCGCTGATCGCGGCCGCGTGCAGCGCGTGGGCCAGTGGCCGGGCGGCGCGTCCGCGCAGGGCCACGAAAGCGAGCAGACCCACAGCACAGCACAGCAGCGCCGAGACGCCGAGGAAGGAGACCAGGGAAGGGCCCTGTCCCTGGAAGACGTCCTTGTATAAGCCCATTGTCCTCGGTCGCTCGAAGTCCGCGGGAAGGTCTGCCGGCACGGATCGTATCGGAGGGTCCGGGGGTGGGGAGCGGTGCTCCGGGAGGGCGCTCGGTGGGGAATCACGCATCGGCGGCCGAGCAGCCGGGCCGTGGGCCGGTGAATCGGAAGCCCGCCGAGGCACCGGAGCGGGACGGGGTACGTCACGGTGATTTCGTCACCCCATGATGGTCGCGGCTTCCCGGGGACGTTCTCGACTCGTACCGCTGGAGCCGATGGCTTGTGGGTTCCGGCACCCTGGAATGGCATGCACTGAATGTCCGATATTTTAGCTCATGTCAGAATATTTAGGCGTGGAGTGTGTGGTGGGTGGAAGTCCAGGGACCCCTCGGTCGGCGATCGATTTGTGCGATTCCTCTCCGGGATGGGCCTTGGTGCGCCAGAATGCCGAACGGCTGATCATCGTCGCTGGTGCTTCCGTGCTGCAGGTCCGGGGTGTGGCGCGGCTGTCCAGCATGGGCCCCGCCGTCTGCGAGGTGCCGGCGTCTGTATGGGGGGGTTGCGAGCGGTATGAGGTGTTATGAAGTCGATAGGTCATTCACCTTGCGGTAAATTTCTTATTGATCCACGATCTCGCTAAAAGTCCGACAAAATCACTCTCGGGCTGTGTGGTTGGGGTGGGGCAACGGGTGCGGCCTCCTGGAGGAGAGAGCCGCAGCCCTCGGGGCGGTGTGGAGTTCGGCCGTGATCCGGAGGCATGCGTGCGGAGGGGTGTTATGAACGGTGAGGGTGGGGTCTCGGCGGCGGCGAGGAAGATCGTGGACCTCGTGCGAGCTCACCCATCGGGCATGTCCGAGCAGGAATTGGCCGTGAAAGCGAGCGAGCAGTTCACCCGCTTGCCCCGCCCCAGATTGGTAAAACTGCTGACCGAGGCGGTACAGGGGGGCCTGCTGGTCACGTCGGGCGGTCGCTTCACGGCCACTGCGCCTCCCCGGGAACGAGTGGGTGAACCATCGCCGAGGAGCGGGACGGAAGAGTCGCGGGGCCCGAGGGAGTGGCGGGCATCCTCCGAGTTGCGGGCCGTGGCGTTGGACGTCGAGAGTGTCGTGCGCACCACCGCGAGCGCTCCCTACGTGGAACGCCATGTCTACGACGTGGCTGCCATCCGACTGGGCGCCGATACGAGGTGGGTGGCGGCATCGCCCCGCCGGCAGCGCCACCTCCGCTTCCGTGATGACACCGAATTGCTGCGCAGCGGCGAGGTGAAGGACGCCGTATTGCGCCGGGGGGTCTCCGCCGAGCAGGCATGGACGGAACTGCGTGGTTGGCTTGTCGACACCGATGTCGTCATCGCCTACAACGGAACGGGGTTGGACTTCGGCCTCGTGCGGGAGGCGGCGATAGCGGCCGGTGTCGAGGATCCGCTTGCCGGAATCCGGACGGTCGATGCCCTGTACCTTTCCCATGCCCTGTGGCCCACCGCTCCTTCCCATCGGCTTCAGGATCTGGCACGAGCACTCGAGCTGGCCCGAACGGACCTGCGGGCCCATACGGCTGAGGGCGATGCGGTTTTGCTCGTCCGTCTGCTCGAACGTGCAGCCGTCGAGTACACAGCCAGAGCAGTTGAACTGCGGGAGCTGATCACCGATGTCTGCCCGGATTCGGACGCATGGCGGCTGGTGCGTGAACTCGCCGGCGAGAGAAGGGTCGCCGAACAGACACCACCGGCTCGGGACCAGGCACATGTGGCGCGCGTGCTGGGCGCCGAACTCCTCGGCTGCTCTCCCCGTCGAACCCCCGGGGTGGCACCGGCGGGTCGAGCGGGTGTCTCGATCCCGACCGGGCTTCGAGGCCCCGACGGCAGAGTCGATCCCACGGCCCTCGCCCGCACCGTGCACGGTACCCGGGTTGAACCGCGGCCGGCCCAACAGGAGATGGCGAGGAAGTTGCACGAGTGGACCGACAGTGGTGTCAGCGGTCTGCTGGAGGCTCCCACCGGTACCGGAAAAAGCTATGCCGTTCTCGCCGCAGCCCTGGATTGGCTCGCCGGTGGGGACCACCGAACGGCGGTCATCGCCACTTACACCAAGCAACTGCAGAGCCAAATGGCGAAGGATGTCCAGGATCTGGAGCGCGCCGTCCCCGGTCTCCTCGGAATCGCCGACCTGGTCAAGGGAAAATCCAACCGGCTTTCTCTGGCAGCTCTCACCAAAGCTCTCGCTGAGGCCACGCGCCCACCGTCGCCCAGAGGCAGGGTCGGGAGACGTGCCCACTTCTTCCACCGGCTTCGTTTCCGTGAGCTCGCCGTCTACCTGGCTCTGCGCGTACTCGCGGCGAAGAAACCACCGTACTCCTGGACGGCGAGATCGGTGGATCCGGTCGACCTGCCGCCCTTCTTCACCGATTACATCGGTCCCGGCCTGTCCTTCTGGTTGGAGGCGCTATCCCAGCGGGACGGCGACTACGCTCCCGACGAGGGGAATCCACTGGCCGGACACACCGATACCGTCCGGGAGGCCATCAACGGCCATCGCCTCGTCCTCGCCAACCACGCGCTCGTCCTCTCCCATGTGGATGACCTGCGTGCCCTCGGCTCGGATGTACTCCTGGTGGTCGACGAGGCACACGAATTGGAGAATGCCGCCACATCGGCGTTGACCGTTGCGGTGGACTATCAAGATCTGGAAACACTCCTTTCGGAGTTCCAAGCCCGAGTGATGGAGGCGGAACCCGGCACGGCCCGGGAAGAAGCCGTTTCGGTGATCGCTGATTTGGATCGTCTGCTCGACGACGAACGATTGCCCCGAATTGCGGCACAATTGTTCGACGCCCGTGCAAAGGGAGTGGGCGTGCGGATCGGTGGCCGAGCCACTACGCTCGCCAGTCCGTACAGCGGCACCGCCGTCAGCCGGGATGTGCGTCGACTCTCCTCGTTGCTGCACGGCTTGGCCATGGCCCTGGCCAAGTGCCGCATCGCGCTGGAGAGGTACATCACCCACCATGCGGCGCGTATCGGTCCGCCGGCCCGGGAGCGGCTGGAAGCATTGGCCTCGTACACCGATTCGGTCACCACGGCCATCGATCGGATCACCTCCGATCTCGCCGTTCTCCTCGACCCGGTCACCACGATTGACGGGACCGTCTCCTCGCGTGTGGTCCACATGGAGGAGTTGGTCGAGCCCGGTACGGAACTGCGTTCCCACCGCTTCCGCATCGCGAGCAGCCCCATCGACCTACCCGAGGACCAGGAATGGCGGCGCTACCTGGGGTCCTTCGACCGGGTCCACTACGTGTCCGCGACCCTCCGCGTCGCAGGCCGGTGGGATTTCCTGAGAAGTCGTCTCGGACTGTCCGAAAGCCTGCCGGCTCTGGCCCTGCCCTCGCCTTTCGACCTCCGGAACCAGGCAGAAGTGGTGTGTTTTTCCGACTTCCCCTCCTGGGCCGAGCAGGAGGAGGGTGCACTTCGCACCGTCGCCCACCAAGTGGCGGGATTCGCGGCTGTGATGACACGGGAGCGTGCCGACGGGAACGGCTTCGACGGTGGGGGCATGATCCTCACCACCGCCCGTTCGACAGCGGCGGGCATCGGCTTCCACCTCGTGGAGGAGCTGCGCTCCCGGGCCCTGGGCACCCCGGTCTGTGAAGCCCTCACCCTGGGAAACGGGCGTGCCCACCAGGCATTCATCGACCGGCGTGAGGGCGGCGGATTCCTCGTCGGTACCAAAGGGCTGTGGCAGGGGGTTGATGTCTCCGACGCCGAGCGTCTGCGACTGGTATGGATCAACAAGCTTCCCTTCGCCCCGTATGCCGCTCCGGTGGTGGAGGCCCGACGGGCGGCCGTCGCGGAACGTGCGGAGCGTGCAGGCCACCCCGATCCGGATGGTGCCGCCACGGAGCACTACTACTTGCCGTTGGCCGCGCTTCAGCTTCGACAGGCTGTCGGTCGGCTCATCCGATCCGATCGGCATCGTGGGGTCGTCGTCATCAGCGACCGCAAACTGGCGGGTCAGAGCAGCCTGCGCCGCTCTTATCGACGTGCCTTCCTCGGCAGCCTCGAGGAAGGGCTGCGACGTGATGACCCGGACACCGGCGATGTGGGCGGCGACAACGTCACCACCATGACCGAGGGATGGCGCCGCATCTGGGAGTTCATGGCGAATCAGGGACTTCTGGACCCCGCTCGCGTCACCGAACTGTGCACGGACGACGCCCTGGAACGACAAGCCCTCCTGCCCCACACCCGGAGGATCCGGGAGTTGGCCCTCACATCCGAAGAGGAGATGGAACTCCGGAAGCGGGGGCTCCTCGCCGAGGAACTCCTGGAGCGCTGCGCCCGCATCGGCGGACTGTTGAAACTCTCCGATGAGCCGGTGGCTCTCAAACCGGCCCAGCGAGCCGTCATCACGGCTGTGGCCGAGGGCCGCAACGTGCTGGGACTGTTGCCCACTGGCTTCGGGAAGAGCTTCACCTTCCAACTGCCCGCCCTGGTCCTGCCCGGTGTCACCCTGGTCGTCAGCCCGCTCGTCGCCCTGATGCACGACCAGGCGCTCGAACTCAATCGCTCCATCGGAGGAGCGGTCCGGGCTTTGATCTCCCCTCTTCGGGAGTCCAGCAGCAGAGCCGGCAAGACCGAGGTGGCCGACCAGCTCCTCGGCCGGGCAGATCACGGTATCCGGCTGGTCTACGTCAGCCCGGAGCGCCTCTGTCAACGACGCTTCCGCGAGGTCGTACGGGCCGCCGCCGCGGCGGGGAGACTGACCCGGATCGCCGTGGACGAGGCGCACACCCTGGCGCAATGGGAGGACTTCCGCCCGAGCATGCGCCGAGCCTGTCGCTTTCTGGACGTACTCCGTCGTGACCACGGGGTGGCGGTCACAGCCGTGACCGCCACCGCCAATCGTGTCGTGCACGAGGCCTTGCGGGAAGGCGTGTTCGCCCTGCCGGCGGAGGCATCCGAGCCCGGTTCCGCCGAGGCGGCGAGGGAAGCCGAACGGCCCGGCGTCGTCGGAGGACTCGTGACGGTTCGGGAGAATCCGATCCGTCCCGAGCTGGCTCTCTTCCGCCGCTCCCTCGATCGTCCCGGGCAGGGCGGTGTGGCGGGCCTGGTCGAGCGGGTGATCGATGTGCTCGAGGGTCACGCCATCCTGTACTGCCTCACCGTCAAAGAGGTCAACACCCTCTACACCCATCTCCGCGAGTACGTCGGTGATACCGGTGTACGGGTCCTGCGGTTCCACGGCCGTCTCACCGAGGCGGAGAAGGCCGCTGTGATGACGGAGTTCCGAGAGGCACCGCACGAAGGGGACGAGGGCTTCGTTCCCCTGGTCATCGTCGCCACATCGGCGTTCGGGCTGGGCGTCAACAGGCCCGACGTGCGCACCGTCATGTGCGTGTCCCCGCCCACCGACCTGGCCGCGCTCCACCAACAACTGGGACGGGCCGGGCGCGATGACGCGGGTCGCGAGGTGGAGGACGGGACTCCCGTCAACAGTGGGCTCGCCCTGGCCACGAGTCGAGGGCTTCGCATGGTTCGTTTCATGACCGGACAGGAACTTTCCCCCTCCCTGCTGCGACGGATGGGTGAACTCGTCCTCGGCCGGCACGATGGCACGCTCGATCCGGTTCGCCTGGCCGACACCCTCATGGAGGAGGACCTGGCGACCGGAGTGTTGAGCGGGAGCGAGATCAAGGACCGATACACCCGCGAGCGCTACCGGGAAGGTGTCATGAGAGCTTTCGGCGCGCTCGCGGACCTCGGTGCCGTCGAAGACCTCGGCGACCACCCGCCTTACTGCGCGGTCAAGCCCGGGGAGCTGCGAACGGTAGGGGAGACTCCCGAACGGGCTGGACACACAGCAGGTGCCGGGGAGGAGGCGGAGACCGCACGGATCGAACGGGCCGTCATCGACCGTGCCCTCTCGTGGGATACCCCGAATCGAGTGGATGTCCGGCTACTCGACCGGGACCTGGCGGACAGTTGCCCCGGATACCGTGGGATCGCCGATGGGCCCGCGGCCGGCTGGGAGCTCCTCGCCGATCTGCACGATCGTGGTCTATTGGATGTCTCGGCCGCGCCCAGCCGTCATCTGGTCACCGGGGTCGCCGTGCGCGCCCGAACCCCGCCCGCGGGTTATCTTTCGTTGCTCGGCCGTCGGAGCCGACACGCGGCGGAGGAACTGGCGGCGTTGAAAGGCTTTTTCGACCGATCCAACCTCTGTGCCCAGCGGGCTTTCGCGGACTACTTCGGTGTGGCCGACATCCCGGAGAACTGTTGTACCACCGCCCGGTGTCGCTGCTCCGCCTGCTGGGACACCGGCCACTGGCCGGTGGAGGAGCGACGCCCGGCCGTCGCCACGGCATTTCTCACCCCCCGTTCCCGCGCCGCCGGTCGCACCGACACCGCTCTGCGCAATCGGCGTGTCGACCTTCAGATCTACCGGCTGTTGCAGCTTCAACCCCGGGGCGCCCACCCCCGTCGGCTCTGGCACGCCCTGCGCGGCGATGAGTCCTCCTACAACCCGAGGAGTCGAAAGTTGATTCCCCTGCCGAAAGTGATACGGGACAGCCGTCACTTCGGAGGCCGCGCCGACCTTTCCTACGCGGAGGTCGGCGAGAGTCTGCGGAGGTTGGCAGCCGATGGGATGGCCACCGGGAATGAGGACGGTCTCTGGCGTGCCATCCGTCCGACACGACCGATGGCAAGCGGAGCGAACGGGAAGGACGGTGGAGTGTGACGATTACCACCGGGGCCGAGGCAACCGTCTGGCGGCCTCATGAGGAAAAGCCCGTCCTCACCCGCGCCATGACCGGCGGGTCCGCGGCCACTCCTCCGCAGGAGATGGAACGGCTCCGCCGTTACCTGGAGGCGATGGTCGCAGCACGAGGCTGTCCAGTGCACACAGCGGTGGCCTTCAACGCCGCCTACTTCGGATACGAGCTCGATGGTGAGGGCTACGGGAAGGGCCCCTTCGACATCGATGCCTTTCCCTCCCTGACCCTGGGGGATGAGGTACCGGCACTTCCCGTGGGAGCGCTCGTCCGGATCAGGACCGGCGCCGATCCGTTGTACGCGGAGATCCTTTACAAGGAGGGGCACCACCCCCGGGTCGAGGACGCGGACGTGCCGGCATGGGTGTCCGGCGCGCCTCCCGGAGCGCGGGGACCCGAGGACTCCCCGGGAGCCTCTCATCCTGTTCGTCGCGAACTTCTGGTGCCCGATCTCACAGCCTTCGGCCCGACGCTTCAACCCGACGAGGCCAGGCTCAAGCGGTTTCGGACGCGGGGGAGGTGGCTCAATGAGGACGGGCACGTCATCGTTGACGCGCGGTACGCTTCCGCGCAGGAGGCGGCGTTCGACGACATGGAGGCGTTCCTCCAGCATCTGCTCACCCACCGACGTGAGTCACTGCTCAGCCCACACGTTCCCGTGTCCGTGGCCCATCTCGTGGAGGATGGCTCCGAGGAAGGGCTGCGAGCCGCCCTGGTCGGTTTGCTGGAGGTGGTCGATCACGCGTTGCGCACCGGGGAAAGCCTACGGCGCTGGGGCCACTACGTATTGACCCGCAGGTGCATCGGGCGGGCGCTGAGCGGAGATGCTCCCCTGGGCGGGTCCGATCTCCGAGCCCTGGTCTGTTCCCTGGAGCGGGGAGCTGCCCCGCCGACCCGTCGGCGGCACGGGGTGAACGGCTCCCGTACGGTATACACCGCCGTTGGACCCTGGTTGCGTGGAGTGGAGGGTGCCGGCCCCCTGCTGACCGGTATGGAGTACGCCGTCTCGGTATGTCGGGCCAATCTCGCGGTCACGGACTTCATCCGTCGGGACACGAACCACGGTTTGCGCGTCAAGAGCGATACCCGCATCACCCTGGACGACGACTTCGAGAGCGGTGGCATCTGGCGCTCCCACCACCCGGGCTCGGAGGAGCCGGAACCGGGCGATCCCCTGCACGCGGCGGGCCGCGGTTGGCGGAGTGTGGTGGACCCACCTTCCGATGCCACTCGGCCACCGACGGTGGTGGAGGAGGAAAAAGTCGCGGAGGCGTCACTCGTGGACCTCCCCCTCCGGGACGACGCCGCGCTCGGTCGGTCCACCGACCTGAGGATCGGCGACAGCGAGATCCGCTGGAAGATCCCCCTGCGTCTCGCACACCTCATGGAGGACAGACTGCCTCTGCGTCCGCTGGTCCGCGAGGAGCTCCTTCACACCGGGGTGGAGTCCTTTTCCGCGCGCCTGGAACTCGAGCACCCCGGGGGGGATCTGGACGAGGTCGAGGCGGTGCAGGAGGTCACCCTCGACCTGAAGCCGGAGAGCGGAATGCTCCGGGGAGTTCGGTGGCCTATCGACTTCTTTCCGGGAATCAACCTGCATGCCCAGTGGCCACGTGGGGGGAGAGTGCTCCGGCTTCACACGGTCGAGCTGGAGGTACCCGTCGAGATCGACGGAAAGCCTGTTTCTCATGATTACGACGCTTCCGTGCTTCTCCGTGAGGGAGCGCCGGGAACCGATCGGGACGGCGACTCCTCCGTCGGACTCGACACCCGGCAGCTGGTGCTCCGCGCAGTACGACGTTTCGGTCGTCTCACGCCCACCGGGCACGCCCTGCTCGTCCGGACCACGCTTGCCCGGGCCATCTACGACACGAGGCCCGCCCCGCACCAGATTCTCGCTCTGGACCGGGCTCTGGACGAGCTCCTCGCCGAAGGGCACCTGTACGCGGCCACCGGCAGCATCGATACCAACGGCGAACCCCACCATCCCGGGCGCCCCGGAGAACCCGGGGTCGCCCTGATCGGTTACGCGCCGAGGGCCGTGGAGAAGCCGCGCTCGGCCCCCGGATTCGGTATTCCTCCGCAGTCCACGGGTGCCGAGCACACGGTTCACGGTTTTCTGCGGCGACTTCCCCCGGGCAGTGAACCCTCCGACGCGCAACGCGCCGCCTATCGCAAGCACTGCCGTCGGGTCGGCAAGGCGGACGGTTGGGAGCTGCCCCGCGGCTACACCTTCGTCGAGGAGCACTCGCGGCGCCGCTGAGCCGAGCGCAGTGTTCGGGCGGGGGCGTCATCCCCCCTGGTCCCTCCACGCACTTCGTACAGCACATCAATATGGAAGATCGGTACCGAATGAGCACCACTCACCCCACCGTCGCGGGGCCACCACCCCCCGAACCGGATATCCCGGCCGAACTCCTCGACGGGCTGGCCGAGGCCTTCGCCGAACTCGCCCCGTTTCGGGAGTCGGAACTCGAAGGGCTCACCGTCGAGGAAACGGAGCTCGCGCTCAATTCCCTCGGGCCGGGGGACCGGCAGGCGATCATGTACTACCTCGGTTTCCGCAAGGTGGAGCCACGGCGATTCGGTCGGGTGCTGAGTGAACAGGTGCTCAAGCGGCTGCACCGCATGGAGTCGGATTCCGACCGGGAGCACGTCGTACACCACCTCACCGCCCGTATCGCCGATGACATCACCCGCCGTGCGGGCGAGCAGCCGCACGGACGCACCGATCACGGACTCGTGGATCGGTGGGGAGCACGCCTGCTGAACCTCACGGTGTTCTCCCGCTTCCACGCGTCTCCTTACGACGCCCTGCTGTTCGGGTGGGCCGTCGAACACGACTGGTTCGCGAGCGGGGCGGAGGACTCGGTGCGGGACGCCGTGCGGGAAGCGGCGCGGCGGGTGGGGGAAGCCGCCGCGGCCCTCGACCACCCCGCTCCGTCATCTGATGGCACATCGACCGAACCCCTCGGAGGCGGAACGGCGCTTCCCGTGCCCCGTGGAGCCGCGGACGACACCCCGTCCGGGGCCGAAGGGCCCCGAACGCCCATCTCGGCACGGGAGACCCGCGATCCCGGGCGGGAAATTTCCCCCGACCGTCTCATCTCGGGTGTGGCGGAGCTCGAGGCCCTCCTCGGGAAAGCGAAGGAGGCGGCGGAGCGGGTGTGTGCCGCGTTGGCCGGCGGAGACCCACCCGCGGAGGAGGATCTGACATCGCTCACCGCGGTCGCTCCGGGGTTCGCCCGCATGCGGACGATCCTCTGTGACGCAGGTGTCACCGGCGTCCCGGACCGCCTCGCCGACATCCTCGCTGCCGTGGAGGAATTTCGCGGGAAAGCGGAGAGGAACGACAGGGAGCGTGCGGCCCGCCGGGGGGTGGCCACGGTGCTGACTTTCGGATGTTCTCCGGACAGCCCGGTGGCCGGGGTCCTCGCGGAGGCCAGGGCGTGTGCCGGAGCACTGCTCGAGAAGGAGGAGTGGAACGATGAGGACCACACCCGCGCCGGCGTTCTCACTCTCCTGACACGCCTGGTCGAGACGGGGACCCGAAGCGACGAGCAGCACACGATCATCGATCTTCAGCAACAGCTCTCGGTGGCCCATCCCCCCTACGCCGTTGCCGCCGTCCTGTACCGGGACATCACAGCGACGGGGAACCCGCACGACACGCATGACGAGCTCTCCCCCCGGTTGACGGGGCCGGCGTCGGATCCGGAGTCGGAGGATCCCGCCCGGGAAGCGGTACCGGCGGCCGAAACCCGGATGGATGAGCGGGAGGCGCGACCGGAGGAGGAGCTGCCCGCCGAGGCCGTCCGGGCGGGGGACGGGTCCTCCGCTGCAGCCCTCCCGGAGGCGAGGAGCGAGCCGCCTCAACCGGTGGTGGAGAGGGCCGGGATGGACTCCGTCTCCGAGCCGGAAACTGACACCGCTGTCGACGACCCTCATTCTCCGGCGCGCAACGTCGAACCCGTACTCGCCCGTCTGATCACCGAGAAGCGGTTCGGCCTCGCAGCCCACCTGTCGCGGGCCGCCGACCGGTCGGGGAACGAAGCCGGAGTGCTGCGGTTGGCCGCCACGGCGCCGCTGCTTCGTTTCCGGAACAGTGGTGCGGCCCGCCTCATGGAGGACTCGCTCCACGAGTGGGGCCACCACACGGACTCCGACACCGACGAACTCTCGCTGCTTCTGCTTCCCACTTTGGTACGTGCGGCTCTGGCCACGGGGGCACTCGTGGTGGGCGCACACCTGAAGGCGCTCGCCCCCCGGCTGCCGGGCGCCCTGCACGAGGTGGCGACCACGGTGGCGGACCCGACTCTGCGAGGGGCACTGCTCATCGCACCGCTTCACACCGTCGTCGCCGACGCCTCCCGTACGGAGAGCGGACTGCGCACGGCGGTGAGCGGCTGCCGGGACCTGCTCACCGCACCGAGGCTCCGCTTCCAGCGCGCCAGCGCCATGGTGCAGCGATGGGCGGCGCCCACAGGATTGGCCGGCGCCGTCCTGACCGCGATCGTCACCGGGGCTCCGGATGCCGAGCGGCGTGCGGACGAACTGCTGGAGACACTCGGTCGACGAGCGTCCATCGAATCGGAGATCGATCAGATGGACACACGCCTCCGCAGCCCGGGAGGACGGAGTATCCAGGGGGCGGGCCGTAACCACGTGCGTCAGTACCTGGAGCGGGTACGGGACGCAGTGGGGGAGTGGCGCGCCATCAGGCGTGAATTGGAGGTGGAGCGCTCGGAGGAGAACAAGTGGGCCTTCCAGGCCCTCACATCCCTGCGGCACTCCCTGCTCGGCCTCCGCGAACGGGTCGCGGCGGACCTCGCCGCGGCGGAACGCACCTCGGACGCCCTGGCGAAAGCCACTGCTGTAGTGGCGGCAGAGCTGTTCGCCGAGATCATCGGCGAACTCGACGGGACTTCCCGGTTCGTTGACGCGGAGTCGCAGTCAAATGTGCGGGAGGTCCTCGACATTGAGCTGTGCAAGGTGCCGGAAGCCTTCCCGGACGGAAAACCGCACATCGAGGGTGTGCTTCGAGCGGTGGACCGTACATGGGACGAGGCGATCGACCACCAGCTCGAACGCGACGAGTTCGGGGTGGTGCGCACGGTCCTGCACTTCGCCGACATCGGTCTGTTGCCCGCCGCTCACACGCTGACCCACTCCCGGGAGCGGCGGGAACGGTTGTCGGACATCGAGGCGAAGCGCCATGAGGCGATCGTCGGGAAGGAACGGGAACTGACCGCCCGTCTTCGTCGATCCCGGGCGGACGAGGCCCTCACCGTCGAGCAGGACGTCAACCTCCAGGAACTTCTGGCGGACGCCGCGACGAAGTTGGAGAAGGATGCCCCGAACGAACTCGCCGCGGTTCGTCGAAACCTCGACCGGGTCGAGGAACTCCTTCCCAGGTACCGGAAGGAGGCCGCGGATCGACTGCGCGCCCGACTGGAGGCGTTGACGGACGTGAGCAGGGAGGACCGGGAACGGGTCCTGCGCAACCTGGACACCGACAGCCTGTCCACCGCGTCCGAACTCGTCTACTTCCTGGAACTCGGAGAGCCGGTACCGGAGATCAGGTTCGAGGACTCCCACCTCGAGGCGTTCTTCCCCGCCGTCCCCGACGCACTGCCGGGGGGAATCGACGAGAAGCTGATCGAAGCCGTTCGAACCCGTGGCCGGTACGAGGACCACCCGATGCTCGACTACGCCGGTCTCTCCAAGGAGGGTGCCGAGCGCGCCGCCACCGCTCTGGAGCAGTGGAGCGGACTCGCCGGGACCAGCAATCGCACCCAGATCAACCCCCGGACGAGCCTCAACCCGGCGCTCTCATTGCTCGGCTTCGAGGCGGGGAAGGCACGCCCCCTCGACAACCTTCCCCGGGGTAAGGACTATCGGTTCTTCGAACTGGCGGAGGTGCACGTCACCGGCCGGGCGTGGGCCCCGGCCTTCGGGTCCCAGATCAAGGACCGCGGCGGCAAATTGCGGGCCCTGTTGATCTGGGGCCGACCCGCGGCGAAGCTGCTCATCAGCCGCATACTCCAGGATCCCGATGAGAGCAGTCTGCTGGTCGTGCACTTCGGCACCCTCGACAGCGGGACCCGGGTGGAGTTGGCGGCCGCGTCCCGGGACAGCAAGCCCATCCTGGTCGTCGACGACGCGGCTCTGGCCTATCTCACCGCTCACGGCAACCGGCAGGTGGACGCCGCGACGGAGACACTGCTGCCGTTCTCCGCGGTGAACCCCTACATCAAGGAGAAGCGCGGTCAGATCGGCCGGGAGATGTTCTACGGGCGGGATCGCGAGCGCAAGAGCATCCACGACCCGGCAGGAACCCAGATCCTCTACGGAGGCCGGGGTCTCGGCAAGTCGGCACTGCTCGCCGACGCGGGTGACCGTTTCGAGGAACAGCGTCCCGGAGCCCACCGCAAGCTCTACCTCAACCTGGACAAGATCGGGATCGGACGGGGAATCGCCCTCGGTGCCGACGCCATCTGGCCCACTCTGGATCGGGAACTGGTCAGGGAGGGTGTCCTCGAGGAACCCCGCCGCCGGGACACCCGGCTCGAACCGTGGCGGAGGGTCACCGACGGGATCCTCCGGTGGCTCGAGCGGGATCCCGACCGACGGTTGCTCATTCTCCTGGACGAATGCGACCGCTTCTTCGAAGCGGATGTGCCCGAGTGCACGGAGACCCGTCGTCTGCGCGGTCTGGGTGAGGACTCCCGCGGTCGGGCGAAGGTGGTCTTCGCCGGGCTGCACTCCGTGCAGCGCTTCACTCGGCTGGCCCGCAACGGGCCCTTCAGCCATCTGGCACAGACTCCCACGGTCGTCGGGCCGTTGGCTCCCCAGTTCGCGGCCGACCTGCTCGTGCACCCGATGCGCGCGCTCGGCTTCGAGTTCGCCGATGTGGACCTGGTGAACCGGGTCCTGGGATTCTGTTCCTACCAACCCTTCCTGTTGCAGATCTTCGGCAGCCGGATGGTGGAGGTCATGCAGGCCAAGCGGGCGCGCGCCCCCCTCGGCCCGCCTCCCTACACCATCGAGGAGTCCGACGTGGACGCGGTGGAGCGGGACGCCTCGCTGCGCTCGGACATCACCGCCGCATTCAAGGACACCCTCGCCCTTGATGACCGCTATCACGTCATCGCCAACGTCCTGGCCCAGCATGCCCGGGCCAATGGCCTGGAGACGCGACTCAGCGACCGGGAGCTGCGGGAGGAATGCGCCGGATGGTGGCCCCGTGGCTTCGAGCACCTGGACAGTGAGGGATTCCGTGCCTATCTGCAGGAGATGGTCGGCCTCGGTGTCCTGGCCCCGAACAACGACGGTCAGGGCTGGCATCTGAGGGGGCCCAACGCGCTGCGCATGATCGGCACGGCCCAGGAGATCGAGGCGCGACTCCTCGGAGCGGACAAGGAGTCCCGGCTCGAGGAGACCGTCGTGTTGGAGAGCCGTCCGGACCTCTTCGACGGCAGATCCGCCCCGCTCACCGTCAATCAGATCGACTATCTGTTGGGGGAGGGGGGCAATCAGGTCCGGGTGGTTCTCGGTACGGAGGCGACCGGAGTGGCCGATGTGGAAAGGGCGCTGCGGGAGGTGACCGGAAGGGTGGCCGGCTGGACCGTACCACCGATCGGCAGCGCCAACGCGTTCCGCAAGGAGCTCTCCGCCGGCCGTGCCGGTGAGCGGCGTCTGCTCATCAGCGACCTGGTGGGGAGCAGTGAGAAGTCCTGCCGGGAGTCGCTCGATGCGGCCGGGACGGTGCTCCCCCGTGACTCCGGCGTCACCAGGTCGGTCGTCCTGGTCTCGGGTGTGGGACAACTCGGCTTCTGGGCCGATCTCCTCGTTGGTCCCGGGGCCGACGAGGAGACCGTCGTCGTGCTGCGCCGGCACGACCAGCGTGGTTTGAAGGACTGGGCGCAGCGCCACAGCCTGTGTGAAACGGACCAACGTCTGGCACGTCTGACGGCAGTGACCGGGGGGTGGCCGTTCCTGTTGGACAGGCTTCTGGAACTGCGGGGGCGGGAGCCCGACCAGGACAGGTTGCTGGAGAAACTGGGCACCTGGCTCCGGGGTGGGGAAGGCGCCGAACGGTTCGTCGACTCTGTGGGGTTCCTGGAGAACGACACTCTTCGGACCGCCTGGTCCGGTGTCCTGGACCAGTTCGGAACCGAGTGGCACGACGAGGCCGACACGGTGGCCGCGGCCGAGCTCGCGGGACTTCCCGACGACGTGGCCAGGCGGGCCGTCCTCTGCCTGGAAGCCCTTCAGGCGTTCGACCGGGATGGCACGCGTCTGCGCGTCGAGCCGGTGCTCCACGCCGCGTTGGGCATCCTGGACGGCGGGGACTGACGGGGGCCGTGGGGCCGGGCATCGTTCCGGCCCCACGCCTTCCCCGGACGCGGGAAATGTCGGTGCCCGCCCGGTGCCGCCGAGGGCGGCCGATGAGAGGGCTCCTCGCGTGCCGGGGGGAAAGCCGATCGATGGGGCTTGTGGCGGACGCCGAAGCGCGGGGGCTCCGAGGAGGAGATCCCCGCCCCGATCCGGGAAAGTCCCGGGGCATGAGTTGAGGGAACGCCCCCGGAGCCGGGGATGTGTCCCGCGGCCCCGGGGGTGACACCGCCCGCCGCCCTACAGGCCGCGGATACGACGGCCGTACTCGGTGTCCGGGTGCAGCAGGGCGTCGGCGACCCGGCCGCCGGAGTCCTTGGCGCCGCCGCCGAAGTTGAGCACCCCGACGGCGTTGGCGGTGGCGGCCACGCCGTCCCAGTACGCCGCCTTCCGCTCCCACCGCACCGGCTCCAGCAGCGCGAACAACTCCTCCTCGGTCAGCGGCCGGCCGGCGGAGGCCCAGCCGGTGGCCTGGTGGGCGGCGATGCCGATGCCCGCGAGAACCGCCGGCGCGGAGACCGCCGAGCGCGCCACCAGGTGCGGGTACAGCCGCCGGATCACCTCGGACAGCAGCGGCACCAACCGCTGCGTCGCCCGCTCGGGCTCCACACCCGCCGGCAGCTTGTCCTCGTGCACGGTGGCGGAGGTCAGGGCGAGCCCGGTCCGGCCGTGCAGGGCGGTGATCACCAGGACGCGTAGCGCGGAGAGGGTGATGAGCGCCGGGTCGCTCTTGGTCAACTGCCGCTTGCGCCGCTGCACCAGCGTGTCGAAGGAGACGACCCTTCCCTCGTGCTCGACCTTCACCCGCTTCGCCACGAGGTGGGCGATGCGGGTACCGATGTCGCGCTGGTCCATCGACATGGCGAGGTTCTTGGCGACCGGCACACCCTCGACGTTGCGGTCGTAGAAGATCTGCCGGGCCGCGTCGACGGTGAGCCCGAAGTACAGCTCGAAGGGCAACCGCACGGCGGCGAGTTCCTGGTGGGTGGTGCCGAAGCGCCCCGGGTCGTCGTAGAGCTCGTGCCAGGCGGTGACCTGGGTCTCGCCGTCGATGGCGACGACCGGGGTGCCGGGAACCACGGTGATGGTGCGAATGCCGCTGCCGGGCACCAGCTCCTCGCTCACCTCGCCGGGCTGCCCGTCCAGCCACAGGGTGATCGGGGGAGTGGACCAGGCGGGACCGTGGTCGCCGTTGACGCCGGAGGCGATGTAGGAGGCGTAGGAGGTGACGTTGCGCCCCTTCTGGGTGGCCTTCAGCATCCGCTGGACCAAACCGCGCACCTCGGCGTGCCGGCGGACGGCTCCGGGGGCGTACTTCAGGGCGCGGGGGTCCTCCTCGGTACGAGGGGAGGGCACGAGCTGGAGCAGCGTGGGCAGCCCCATCGTTCCGATCACGGCGTCCGGACGGAACGGCATGACGGTCAGGCGCGTCCCCTCGATGACGGCGGTGGGCATGGTGAGCTGCATGGCGGAGTCCCCCTCCTGGTGGTGACGGCGCGTCGGGCGCCGGCGACGTGCCGAGACAAGCATGCCCGTGAAAGCACTGTCAAACCGCTTGCGGCGGGTGATGTTCGATGGCTAGTGTTGACGCCTCCGCTCCCGCCGCACCCGATGAGAGGCCGTGCCGCCATGCCGTCCCCCACCGCCGCCCGCGTGACGGCCGCCGAGATCTCCCGCATCGCCGGGGTCACGCGCGCCACCGTCGGCAACTGGCGCCGCCGGCACGAGGACTTCCCCGCCCCCGCCGGGGGCACCGAGAGCAGCCCGCTGTACGACCTGGTGGAGGTCCGCTCCTGGCTCGCCGCGCGCGGCCACACCGGCGCCGCCGACCCGCGCGAGGAACTGCGCACCGCCCTGCGCCTGCACGCCGCCGCCGGCACGGCCGCCGTCACCGACCTCCTCCCCCTGGTCCCCGC